>JBBDIE010000076.1:0-30974 GCA_040880545.1 Bacteroidales bacterium
TATTTAGCTATATAAAAAACCGCCCTGAAATATATCAAAGCGGTTTCTGTGTATCTGTTTGCAGCAATCAGTCTCTTCTGCGATCCCTGTCATCCCTGTTATTACTGCCATCCCGTCTGTCTCGACTGTCACGGCTATCCCTGCGATCCCGGCTGTCGCGGTTGTCTCTTCGGGGGCCTGAAGGACGTCTTTCAGGTTCAACAAATCCTTCTGGTTTCTCCAGCAGGGCCCTTCTCGAGAGTTTTAGTTTTCCTGATCCCGGTTCAATACCGATTAGCTTCACCTGTATTTTATCACCTTCTTTTAATACCTCTTCTACCTTATCCAGACGGCGCCATTCAATTTCTGAAATATGAAGCAGACCGTCTTTTCCCGGCATAATTTCAACGAAGGCACCATAAGGCTGAATGCTTTTTACAACGCCGTCATAAACCGTATCAACTTCCGGCACTGCGATGATCCCTTTGATTCTGGCCATGGCGGCATCGATCGATTCCTTGTTGACGGCAAATACATCAACGAGTCCTTTATTATCAACCTCCTCAATGGTGATTGTTGTACCAGTAGTTGCCTGTATCTCCTGGATCACTTTACCTCCTGGTCCGATAATCGCACCGATAAAGTCTTTATCGATTTCAATTCTTTCGATCCTTGGTGCATGTGGCTTGAGTTCTGGATTTGGTTCCGAAATAGTTTCGTTCATGATCCCCAGAATATGAAGCCTTCCTTTTTTTGCCTGGTCAAGTGCCTGTGCGAGTACCTCAAATGACAGACCTTCAACTTTAATATCCATTTGCGTGGCAGTGATCCCGTCTTTGGTACCGGTTACTTTAAAGTCCATATCGCCCAGGTGATCTTCATCGCCCAGGATGTCGGATAGTACGGCAAACCTTTTTGCGTCCTTTTCTGTGATCAGTCCCATCGCGATTCCCGATACAGGTTTGCTGATCTGGATTCCGGCGTCCATCAGTGCAAGTGTACCGGCACAAACTGTTGCCATGGAAGAAGAACCGTTTGATTCAAGTATGTCTGAAACGATCCTTAATGCATAAGGAAGGTCAGACTCATTGGGTAGCATACGTTTCAGCGCCCTGTGAGCCAGGTTACCATGGCCAACTTCACGACGGCTGGTCCCACGCATGGGCCTTGCATCACCGGTGGAAAATGGCGGAAAATTATAGTGAAGTGTAAATTTTTCTGTACCTCTTACAAGGACTTCGTCGATCATCTTTTCGTCGAGCTTGGTTCCTAGTGTTACTGAAGTAAGCGATTGGGTTTCTCCCCGTGTAAAAAGCGCAGATCCGTGTGCCCCGGGCAGGTAATCAATTTCGCACCAGATTTCCCTGATCTCATCAGTTTTCCTTCCGTCAAGCCTGATTCCCTTATCCAGTATCAGGTTCCTGACAACCTCTTTTTCCAGGTCATGGTAATATTTGTCTATGAGGCCCGTATTAACCTCTTCTTCACCTTGTTCCTTTTTAAGTTTTTCAATAAAATCCTGCTTTACTTTGGCAAAAGCCTCGGTACGGGCATGTTTGTCATTGTTGGCAGCGGCAGCCACCTTTGCACAATCTTTTTTCAGCTCCTTCCAGACAAGCGCTTTCAGCTCATCGTCATTCACTTCATGGTTGTATTCTCGCTTTTCTGACTTTCCGGTCTCTTTTTCAAGCTCTTTTTGTACTGTACACATTGGCTTGATAGCTTCGTGGGCAACTTTTATTGCTTCCAGCATTTCTTCCTCGGAAACTTCGTTCATTTCACCCTCTACCATGAGAATGTTATCGAAAGTGGCGCCAACCATGATGTCAATATCTGCCTGTTTCAGTTCTGAAAAGGTCGGATTAACGATGAACTTACCATCGATCCTGGCAACACGTGCTTCAGCGATGGGGCCATGGAATGGAATATCTGAAACGGCAAGGGCTGCAGAAGCAGCCAAACCGGCAAGTGAATCCGGCATAGTCTCTCCGTCGGCTGAAATCAGTGTAACATTTACAAATGTGTCTGCATGAAAATCTTCAGGAAACAAAGGCCTTAATGCTCTGTCTATCAAGCGTGACACCAGAACTTCATGGTCACCCAGGCGTGCTTCTCTCTTCAGGAAGCCCCCGGGGAAACGACCGTGTGCGGCATACTTTTCTCGATATTCCACGGATAGTGGCATAAAGTCCACATCTTCTTTTGCTTCTTTTGCAGCAACAACTGTTGCCAGCAGCATGGTACTGCCCATGCTTACAACAACTGCCCCGGCAGCCTGTTTCGCTAATTTACCGGTTTCAATTGTTATTTTTCTCCCATCTCCCAGATCGATGGTTTTGATGATTGGTGTTGGTTTTGACATATCTTTTTCTTCTATAAACGCATATATAAAAAGAAAGGCAATTTCAAATTGCCTTTCTCTGAAAAACAAATATTTTTATTTCCTGATCTTAAGCTCCTTGATGACTTCCCTGTAGCGATCAATATCTTTTACTTTCAGGTAATCGAGCAGACTACGGCGCTTCCCTACCAGTCGGAGCAATGCACGCTGGGTGCTGTAGTCCTTCTTATTTATCTTAAGATGCTCTGTGAGATGGTTAATCCTGTAAGTAAAAAGAGCAATTTGACCTTCCGCAGAACCAGTATTGGTTTCTGATTTTCCGTACTTTTTGAAAATTTCCTGTTTCTTCTCAGTCGTTAAATACATTCTTTAATATGCTTTAATCTGTTTCTAATTTTAGAGTTGCAAAGGTATTTATTTTTTTCAATATTGCAATATCAGGCAAAAATTTATCACCACTGATTCTCAGAGTTTTCTATCAATATTTCTCTGTTTGGTTAATTTTTACTGGTTACTGTTTATTTGGATTATGGACCATTCACGAAGACCCTTGTTGAAATTTACCTGAGGACCCCTGGTGAATGCCCTGTCCATGAATGATCAGGTTGTTACCAAACTGGCATTCCAGGCAACGTTTCTGTTTGCAATAATTTTTGTAAAGATACAGTAACGACTGACTTTCGAAAGCATTGCTGGTATGTATTCCGAACGAATTCCATTTTTTAAGAATACTGTTTTTTTCAGGGGGAAGTTGTTCAAGCAGGTTTACGGCATAATCACAATAGCTTTGTTTACCGTTAATTCTTCCAAAGAAAAAAAGGTAGGGAGCGATGCTGTTGATAAGAAGCAGTCTGATAAATTCTGTTCCCAGGTATTTCATGCTGTTTTCCGATTCTTTGCCAAGTAGGTAGTGGGTGTTCCAGTAATCGCCTGCCCTGACCCTGAGTAGACCGGTAAGTTCAGTAATCTCCGGCCATGCTTCAAGATAATGATGGAAGGGAAATCGGGTTTTAATGAAGGCGGCCAGTTGGGCGATTCTAAGTGAAGGGAAGGCTGAGGGACGCATACGCATGAATTTCCAAACATGCAGCGGGACCCTTGTATCTTCAAGTTTGCCTGTATGTCGATCAAATTCATATTTCAGTCCTTCGGTATACTTATCGTGCGACAGGGTTATATCCAGCATACCAGACTGGCCAAACAGGATCGCTTCCAGGGCAAACAAATTATCTTTATTACGCAGGAGCAGAGGGTAAGGAACCAGGAGCGACAACATCTCAAATGGGGTTGTATTTACCGGCAGACCGAATGAACGAAAGATTACACGTGAGAGTATGGAATCCCAGTGTCCATGTAAATCTTCCATATTTCTTCGCATCAACTCCGATTTTTCATGCAGTTTTTCTACCATCAGAGAGGATGTCCATTGTGCAATGTGTACCGGTTCAGTTTTATGAAGCTGGTCCTGGCAGGGAATCCATTTTCCGTTATTCTGAAGTTCCTGGTAAGTGTCCCACATCAGTGTGGGAAATCTGAGGACGGCTGCCGGAATCGGTTCTCCGCCCGGCCTGGTAATTTCACAATCATTAAAGTATACCACATGCAGGATGACGGAATCATAGGCAGGATCTGTTGAATGTCCGTGTTTCAACCAGTCGGATGCATTGATATGTAGTTCAACATTACCTGCCCAGACCGTTCCGTCAATCTCCACCTTGGCATTAAAGAAATCGGGCCCTGAGTCATGGTTGTGCAGACCGGGGTCGCGAACTTTAATTACACTATTTCCAGCGGGAGTCAGCCGGATACCAGTGAGTTGCTGGTTTTTCCATAAAAAATGTAAAAACTCCTCGTTGATCTTTTTCATTTCCTATACATTTGAATTCTTTTTTACCTGTTAATGTGATGAGTTGGCCCATTATCGTTTTTTGTCTTCTGTTTTTTATAAAAAATTCAGCCGACATATTTTTCAATTTAAGTACCGGGAACCTGGACGATTATGAATGCAAAGGATTGTATTATCTTAAATCTTCTAAAAAAACAAGAATGAAATTGATTTCAATCTTTTTGACAGTACAGTTATTGGTGGCTGGATGTAGTAGTGGGCATAAGCAAGGTGAAGAAGGGCTTACCGGGGTACAGTCTTTACTATGGTTTCAGTATTCTGCGGAAGTCGAAGCACTATTTTTGCAGGGGTATAATATTGCGTCGGAGCATGTCATGAACTATGATTTTTCAGAAAGTGAGAGACTACCTGCCGTTACACTGGATCTTGATGAAACTGTGCTGGACAATAGTCCCTTCAATGTGCAGATGCTCAGAGAAGGTTTCAGTTATTCACTTCTGCTGAAAGGCATGGTCATGCATCGAACGCCCCCACCTCCCCTTGACAATTCGCTGCCATCAATGGTGAGAACATATCTTTCATAATCGCTAAGACTAAATTTGCCTTCCAGTAGGTCGCGGGCCCTCAAAACCTCAAACCCGTTCTGGTTCAGGTTTTCAAGGGTATGTATGTTCCTGTTGTAGCCAATTATTTTTCCCGGGCCTATGGCAAAAAAATTGGCTCCGCTGTGCCATTGTTCCCTCTCCTGAATGGTTGGATCGCCGTTCCCTCCACAGTAGGTAATTTCCAGCTCCATGCCCAGTTTAGCCATGATGGCCGGAATATTTTCAACTGTCTGAATGGATTTTACTATGCCATTGTCCAGTTCAATATGCACGGTTTCATATTTGTTTGGCTGTAATATCAGGGGTTTATATATCATGCATGTGGCGTGATCCAGCAATGTGAATACCATGTCGAGGTGGATAAAAGATTCCGGTTTTTCGGGTAGCTCCTGCACAACGATATGGAAGGGCTTTTTGTCCTGCCTGATCTGGTTAATGATAAAGTCCACTCCCTGTGTGGTTGTTCTGGAACCGATGCCAATCAGCAGGATATCTTCCCTTGCCACGAGTACATCCCCGCCTTCAATATTGATACGGTTACCCGTCAGGTCCAGGTCATCCGCAACAATGGTCTGAGCCCTCATTTTCGGGTGGTAATTGAATATGGCCTCCATGATCAGCGCCTCCCGGTCGCGCACCCTGCTGGCCATCTTACCTATCAGAACCTTGTCTTGTATGGCAATGGCTGAATCACGTGTAAAGAAGAAATTGTGCAGGGGTCTGAGGGCATAGTTTTCATTGCTGAGGAAGTTTGTCAATGTTTTCTTCATCAGTGGTACACCTTGGATAAGTAACCGGCTCAGTTCCTCCGGTTCCTGGTCGAGCAGGAAATCGAGCAATTCGGGACGTCGCTCATTGTAACAACTTTTTTTCACGATCTTCTCCTTCACCTCGAAAGAACGAAGAATGTCGCAGAGCAGATCACTGACCCTGTAAGTTTTGGTAACCTGTTGAAGTGTACATTCAAGTTGGTTGTATTCCTTGTTTGCAACGGAGAGGTTCAGAATATCGCTGTAGAGTGCCCTTTCGGCATTTTTCGGTGTCATATTCTCTACCTCAGGTCCCGGTGGGTGAAGGATCACCCCTTCGATTTTTCCAGTTTCAGAATATAACTTGATCTTAGACATACCCAATCTTTCATTAGTTATTGCGTATGCAAAGATATATTTTTAACAGAGAAATTGTCTATCCTGAAAACCCGGAAGTTTTATGAGACCCGTCGCAGAAGGGTTTATCCGAACTCATTCCGCAACGGCAGAGGAATAGAGGTCCCTGCCGTGTTATTAATTCCCCGGAAGAATCAAATAATTCAAAATTTCCGGATACCTGAAGCGGTCCGTTCGATGTCACTTTAAATTGAGCAGTATTGTCATCTTTCATGGTCATATTGTATCAGTAAATCCTATTTTTCGATGCGTACCATCGCAGAAGGGCATGCTTCCGGAGCCTCCGCACCTGCAAAAGGATGTCATCTGCATTGTTCTCAGCTTATTACCATCGGCACCTATCACTTCAAAGTTGCCGTCAACAACCACGGGCCCGTCTTTCATGATGGAAACTTTCGTTGCTTTTTTGGTATCTTCAGTTTTTGTAAGGGTCTCCGGAGTGACCTCTTCTGCGGATGAATAATTGGCATTCAGCGAAGCCTGGTCCATATCTTTGTTGTACTTCCACTCCAACGCCTGGGTGGGGCATTTTTTCACAACTTCAATGATCCTTCTGGTGGGGGCTCCTTTCATATTCACCCAAGGACGTCTTCCCGGATTGAAAACCTCGATCAGTTCTCTGAAACAGGTAGTTGCATGGATACACTTCGACGGTTTCCAAAACACTGTGATCTCTTCATTGGTATATTGTCTGTTCCTTGGATCTTCCATTTACATTGCTTTACTCAATGGATAACAACAAATCATACCTCTTTATGTTCAAGATGGAGAAATGGGTGATTAAAGTATTGTCAATGACTTAAATATTAATGCATTATACCAGTTAATACCTTTCTTTAAGATATTCAAACAGTAGACTTGAAATTCATAAACCGACAGACAATGAAGTTACTGATTTTACAGGTATTTTATCACATATTGGTCAGCGTGCTATAAAAAGGAATTCACGGAGTATGATTCAGTGAAGTAAATCCTGAATTTTACCATAACGTTTTAATTAGTCCTTGAAAGAAAACGTCAATAGCTGTGTTATGCCCGACTTCAAAGCAGTCATCGCAAGCCTTGCAATCGAACATTATGATAGATTGGAGCATGGATTCCTTAAAATTAAGTTTTTACTTTCGATAGCGAAATAAGAAAAATTAAAAGAAGGAGTAAGTAATATTCATAGAGAAACTTGTACCGGGATTCCGGAATTCAAACAATTGTTCAGCTGCTCCAAAGGACCTGTAAACCATTTGGCGATCGGACCCTAAGATATTGGAAACCTTTAATCCCAGGCTTAGCCTGTCATCCGCAGCCATTTTCATGGAAGCGTTAAAATTCAGGCTATGGAATGGCAAGGAAAAGATATTAGGCCTGTCTGCTATTCCCACAAACTGAAGTGTTGGCCCTTGTACGTTGTAATAGAGTCCGGCTTCAAGGGTTCGCAATAAACCGCGTTTACTTCCATCAAACGATATGCCTGAATTGATAATGTAAGGTGCCTGCCCTGCCATTGGGCGGTACTGGTCTATAACCTGATTTTCTCTTGCATTATATACGCTTGATTCGAATTCTGTATTGCTCAGTTTAATGCGGGATTCCAGACGGGTAATGTTTGTATTAAAGCTGATATTTTCAAAGGATTCTGAGATGAAACCAAACTTTTGTCTGATCTCGAACTCACCTCCAAATACCTCGCCGTCTCCAACATTTCTTGGCTGGAACGCTCCTGTCTGGATGGCAAATTGTACTACTTCAATGGGGTCGTTGAATTTTTTATAGAATCCGCTCAGGGATATGAGCGCTCCTGGTGATAAAAAATATTCATACCTTAAATCGAAGTTATTGATATATGTGCTCTTCATTTTGCCATCCCAGTAATTCGTTCCGTTTATTGGGTCCTGATCGGGATGCAGTCCGCCGATAAATGTTTTGCCGGTAAGTGGATCATAGATTTCCGCATAGGATAATTCTTTCAGTGATGGCCTTGCTATAGTCCTTGAGAAGGAGACCCTGAGTATCTGTTGATCGGTAAGGTTGAATATTAAATTCATGGAAGGGAAGAGGTCAATGCCGTCTAAGACCAGGTCATTATCGAGTATTTTCGAACCGCCCTGATTCTGTCCGGTGTATCTCTGACTGTATTTTTCCAGTCTTATCCCTGATATCAGGCGCAGCTTTCGCAGAACGGCAATATCTGCTGATACATAAACAGCCCCATAATTTACATCTGCACTGTATTTATTGGCAGGGTTCAGATCGTTTTCGAAAGTCGTGCCAAAATTCACATTACCCTGATAAGGCCATTTCAGTTCTTCGCTTAGCAATTCATCTGGGTCTCCTGTCAAGGGAAGATTGCCAGTATCACCACCGCGGACATTGAGTTTAAATGTTTGTATGGAATATTCCCGGTATTTTCTCGTATAGGCGCCTCCAAATTTTAGATTTGATTTTCTGTCCATGAAGGTGAAATTTCTGGTAGCGTGTACGGTGCTTGCAATGTTCATTTCAAAAAGGTTTCTCCATATACGCTCTGGGAATCCCACTTCGGTACCTATCTCTGTCCGTCCACGTTCATCTTTATACCTGGTAAACCGTACATCAGGATCATAAAGTACGGATAGGGTGGGTGAAACCTTCCATACCAGGTCCCACTGTGCATCTGAAAACCTGTGATGCCCATCCAAAAGGATATTCGATAATGATCTCTGGCTATAGTCAAGCAGGTGTTGTTTCGCCATAAATTCCGAACCCTGGTCAGAGCCTTCAAAATCAAACATGCCAGCCTGGGATTTTCCATTCTGCAGGTGCATCAGGTAGGTACGTATCTTTGTGTAATTGGTCTTCCATGAATAGCCTGCCAGTCCTCCTAAGACTACATTGTTCACGCCATAGGCGCCTGTTTTAGACTCCCGCTGGTCCAGTTCAAGAACACCGGGATTGGCATTCATTCCATAGTTTGCATCCACAGCGTCTGAATAGAACTCCGTGTTATTCTTATAGGAAAGTGCAAAATTATATCCCACTGTTGCACGTCTCTTTTCCACCTGGTTTCCATATGTTGCCCCAAAGCCATAATCCATAAAGCTTTTCTGTTGCATGGCAGCCATCTGGGGATTGAAGGCATCAAGAACCGATTTGTACTGCTGGCCCGTAGTACCATCGGGATCGGCGAGCGCATAGGCGAATTCCGGAATATCAGAGGAAGCTGGCACTTTCCTGGTTCCGTCGTCAAATCCAAGGAAATCGGTTTTTCCTCCATCATATTTGAGGTATTGAGAATTAAAATGGAATTCAGGATTGTATCCAGTACTCACCGAAATATTTCCCTTTTGATTGACAGGGAAATCCCTGATCTCAATATCGATCACCCCTCCGGTAAAATCAGCCGGTAGATCTGCACTGAATGATTTATGGATGATAATGTTATCTATGATGTTGGTCGGAAAAATATCCATCTGGATGGTGTTTCGGTCCGGGTCAAGCCCTGGAATATCCATACCATTGAGAATCGTTTTTGTATACCTGTCGCCCAGTCCCCTTACAAAAACATATTTACCGCTGGTAAGGGAAACCCCGGAAACCCTCCTTATGGAAGAAGCGGCATCGGTATCTCCTGCAGCCTGCAGTCCGGAGGAGGATACCCCGTCCATCAGTCCGACCGCTCTTTTCTTTAGTGCTATGAGTGCATTTTCCGTATTTCTGATGCTGTTTGATTTTATGACCACTTCTTCAATTCTGATATTAGCAGTTTTCAGACCAGGTATGTCTGGTTCCGTTGTTCCATGAGGCTTCACTTCAATATTTTTGAGATGTATCGTTTCATAGGAGATAAAGGATATTCTCAAATCGTATCTCCCTGCCTCCATGGGCAGACTGAAATAACCTTTCCCATCTGTAATGGTACCTGAACTTGTTCCTTCAGCAAATATGGTAACACCAGGGAGGAGTTCTCCTGTGGAGGCATCCCTTACCAAGCCGGTGATTGTTCCATCCTGGGCCAGTGCCTGATCATGAAATATACACAGCAGTGAAATTAAACTGAAAAGGAATCTTGCTCGTATGTACATGTGTCTGAAATATTTCTGTTATATGAATAAAACATCAAAGGGGTTCGTACCAGATTAAAGTTATACTTAATTCTATCGCCTATTCAAAATCATCAAGAGCACCTGAAACTGCGGCCCATGACCAGTCCTTGAACTTGGAAACATCTGCACCAACACTGTTCGTTGCCACTTCCTTTACATAAGCATCTGTACCCTTAAGAAAGAAATCTGAAAGGGAAAGAGTGTCGGAAGGAAGTGTCGCTTCTATCATGGATGCAGTAAGTTCTGCAGGATTATCGTCAAACGTCTGACCGTACTTCAGCCCAAAGAAATAGATATTCTTCATTTCCACGAATGAGTTTCCGGGATCACCTGCTCCATAGTTGTCCAGGTCGGCAAGGCCCTCTGAATTGCCTGCATATACTGATCCATTCCTGATCGTATGTCTGGCAGTTGCAATGCCTTCTGCACCGTCAAGCTCAAAGCATTCATCACCGGGATTGATGATGATAAAATTATCAAGAGTTCCGGACCAGGCCTGGTCCGCATCAATTGCGTCATCCCCCGTGTTCCAGACAACAACATTGGTTACATTGACACTTCCGCCAAACCATTCTATTCCGTCGTCCTGGTTAGCAACTATTTCGATATTTTCAATGATGGTTTCAGACCCGACACCACCAAGGGTTAAGCCATTGATCTCATTTCCTTCGCCTATATTTGCACCACCGTGCCTGATGGAGATGTACTTTAAGATTCCTGAATTGTCATCTGATTTGTCTCCTCCATAAAGTCCGTTAATATCAGAAGGAGGAATGCCTTCAATCTGTACTGAAGCAGCATCGGCCGAAATCGGGGCATTACCCAGGATGATCAGGCCTCCCCACAAACCGTTCAATACAGGTTCCAGGTTCGGGCTTGCAACTTCACCGGGTTCTATTTCATCTACCAGGGTGGTAAAAATGATAGGAGCTGATGCAGTACCTTCAGCCATAATCTTTCCTCCACGGGCAACCAGGAGCGCTGATGCATTCACTCCGGTCCCTGCACGAGCCTTAACGATCACGCCCGGTTCTATGGTCAGCGTTACTCCATTTTTAACGGCAATACGTCCGTCCAGTACATATACATTACCAGATTCCCAGGTAGTATTTTCTGAGATATCTGAATCTATTTCAATTCCATCTATAATAGGATCCGTGTTTTCATCCCCCGAATCGCACGATCTTGTTATAAGGGTCATTGCACCAAGTGCAATAAGGAAAATGGCAAAATTATTTTTCATCTTACTTTTTTTAGATTTTTAATACTATAAATACCTAATTCAAAGTAAGATCATTGTCAGAAGGATGGGATTAGATGAAGTTTATAAAAAGTTTAACTTTAGATTAATTCCGGAGTTGCTGTGTTAAATTCATCTTATGTGAAGGAATTAACAGGAGGTAGAACAGGTGGTGGAGTCTGGGTTTTGGCAGTTTTTAGGAAAACTTAATATGGCGTATGTTAATTGTGTATTAAGGGTCAGCGGGTAGTTTCTTTCGTTATTCTAACTTTTGTATGGTACATTGAAATAGTCTGGACAGTTACCAGGGAAAATAAGAAGGATCTTATTGCCGGACGGGAAGCGATTGATTTGCAGCCTGGTTCAGGATCAGATAAATCCATACTCTATGGCCTTGATAATATCTTCAATCACCTTGTCATTTTCCACCGGATCGTATTGAAGTTTGAGGTCGTTGCCGAAGATTCTGGCAATTCCCTGCCAGAAGAATGCAGAGAATCCACCCTTGATATCTTTCAGCACCTCGTAGGATGTCCTTCCTGTCTCCCTGTCGATGAGTTTCACCAGGATGATCCCCTGTTTAACAGTGAGACGTCTGAGTTCATCTTCGAACTGCCCCATAATCTCCTTTTCTGCCAACCTAAGATATTCCTTCTGTTCCTTTTTGGATTTTATATCGGTAAGTTCACGATCCAGTTTTTGTAACTGGAGATTGGCAACAATGGCATAAGGGTATGCCCTTTTGACATTGTATATCAGACGCCGGTATTTTCTGGATTTCAGATAGTTATATTTATTAGCATTGTACACCTTTAGTTCCGGAATGTGCATAACAGGCAAGGTGTCGCTACCGTATACCAGTGGTGGGGAAGAACCCCTGTAATGCCGGATTGTATCTCCCTGGGCCATAACCGGATGGTTGCCCAAACCTGCAAACACAATGGCGAACAGCACAATTCTCAGCATACATTTTTTCATAATAATTCACAATACAAAAACCGGGCCTTATTTACCCGGGTGTAAGAATAGAAGTTGATCAGAGCATCCAAAAATGTGTTAGCTGCCACGGAAACGTTGAGTACAACTTAGTTTTCCAGACAGATGGTCAATCCATTAAATTCAACATTGATTTTACGACAATGTTCGCTCCATCCATAATCTGTATAATTGTTGCATCCAACATATAACAGGGAGAAGTGACGATTTTCTTTTTTTCATCTATGACCGCTTTCCCGTGGGTTGTTTCCACATGTGTGGCACCGGAGGACCGGAGTGCCGCGGCCGTATCGGCATCGGAGCCGATCGTCAGTTTAACTCCTTCCAGGGTTTTGGCCAGCAAAACGGGAGATATGCAAAGTGCACCCACCGGTTTGCCATTGGCCACCATCGACTTGATGGCATCAGAAATTTCGGGAAGTACTGTGCTGTCTGCTCCTTTAAAGGCCCAGTCGGACAAGTTTTTGGCAGCTCCAAACCCTCCGGGAAAGAGTAATCCGTCGAAATCTGCCGATTGGAAAGCGGAGAGCGGCTTGATTTTTCCCCTGGCAATTCTGGCAGATTCCACCAGTACGTTCCTGGTTTCATTCATCTCATCACCTGTCAGGTGATTTATAACATGATGCTGATCAATATCAGGTGCAAATAATTCATAACTTCCACCCTGATTGGCAATAGCATACAGACTGAGTGTTGCTTCGTGTATTTCAGCACCATCAAATACACCGCAACCGGAAAGGACTACTGCAAACTTTTTCATACGATTATTTTTTTGTTGAATTGTAAGGAATAAGGATACCAAGTTATTGAATTTTCGATGGAAAGAAAAGAATTTATACGAACATTTATTGCTGTTCCGGTAACCTTACCGGAATTATTGATCCGGGTTCAGGATGAACTGAAGGAGACTTTACGGGATGAGCAGATCAGGTGGGTTGACAGGTCGCATATGCACCTCACATTGAGGTTCCTGGGAGAGGTATCTGTTGATGACGCGTTATGGGTCGGGAAACAGATGCATGTTGCGTACAGGCAATTTTCAACTGGAGATTTTGTACTGAAGGGACTTGGAACATTCGGCCATCCTTCGGAGCTCCATGTTTTATGGGTTGGGATGAAGGAGCGTTCAGGGATTATTCAGTTACGGGAAGCATCAGATTTGTTTTTAGAGAAGCGGTTTTCCGATTTGGAAACCAGGAGTTTCAAGCCACATCTGACCCTGGGCCGCATGAAGAAGGTTGCTGACCCGAAGAAAATTAATGCGGTAGTTGAAAAATACCAGGAGATGGAATTCGGCAGATGTGTACTGTCCCGGATCCTTTTGTACAGGAGTATATTGGATAATGACGGACCGGTATATGAAACGCTTGAAGAGGTTAAACTGCGATGATCAGAGACGTTCGATCTCTATCAGCATGTCATCTTTCATTACGGAGTCATTTTTCCGAATGGCTATTTTTTTGATGACGCCATCCACATGGCAGGATATCTCATTTTGCATTTTCATGGCTTCCAGTATAAGCACCGGCTCCCCGGCTTTTACTTCAACACCTTCTTCCACCAGGATCTCAACTATTTTACCAGGCATAGGCGCTTCGATGTTTACAGAGGCTGATGTTCCTTCCTGAGATGCGAGGAATTTTTTTCTTTTCAGGGAGAACGGTGTCTCTACAGTGAAGGAATGCCATACACCGTTGAGCATCACTGTATATTTATTCTGCTTTTTTTCGATGATCTCCAGCGGATATTTTTTATTCTTCCACAAAACATAGGAAAATCCGTTAGGATCTTCATAGAGTTTTAAATTCACAGTTTCCCCCATATACTTGATTTTCTTTTCCAGGGGGTTGGTGAAAGCATATTCTTTATTTCCGGTGCTGAGCGCTATCAGCGGGCTCTTTTTGGTTGTTTTTGCTCCTGATTGTTTTTCATCCATGTCTGATATTTTATCGTAACCGTTTGTTAAGCAGCCACGGGGTAATATTTTTCCCCTTGTTCACATTTAACTTTTTCCCTTCAGCCTCCTCCAGGTCCCTGGCATAATCATAAACTGCGAAAAAGGCAGCCAGCATCTCTTCGTCGGGCTCGGAATGGTAATGGATCTTTAACTCCTTGCTCAGGAAAGATGTATTAAAAACTCCTTTTCTGAAATTCCCGTTTTGAAGCACGGCACGGCAGAAAGAAAGGGTGGTTTTTGTTCCCTTGATCCAAAATTTTCTGATGACATTGGAAGAGATTTGCAGCGCCTTTTCCCTGGTGTCGCCATATACGATGAGCTTAGCGATCATAGAATCAAAGTATGGGGTGATCACCGATCCGTCCCTTACCCCTGTGTCGACCCTTATCTGGTCACTCTCCGGCCATGATATTTTTTCGATCGTACCCAGACTGGGTGAGAACCCGGACTGCACATCTTCCGCATTAATCCTGAACTCAATGGCATGGCCCTTCAGTTTTACATCCTTCTGGGTAATGCCGATTTTTTCTCCCTGGGCTATGCGGATCATCTGTTCGATGAGGTCTATTCCGGTGACCATTTCGGTGACCGGATGTTCCACCTGGATACGGGTATTCATTTCCATGAAGTAGAATTTCCTATCTGCATCCAGTAGAAATTCAACGGTTCCGGCAGAATAGTATCCAACCCCCTTTGCGATATTCACCGCTGCTTCACCCATTTCCTTCCTGAGCGCTGCGTCGAGAGCAGGGGAGGGTGACTCTTCCAGTAATTTCTGGTGTTTACGCTGGATGGAACATTCGCGTTCACCCAGGTGTACGATGTTACCATGCTTGTCGGCCAGGATCTGGAATTCAATATGTCTTGGTTCCGCTACATATTTTTCTATAAACATGGAAGGATCGTTGAATGCTTTGGCGGATTCGTTGGATGCCAGGTTGTACATGCGTTCTACTTCGCTTTCATTTTCAGCGACCCGCATTCCCCTTCCACCTCCACCTGCAGCAGCCTTAAGGATAACCGGATAGCCGATAATATTGGCCATTCTTCTTGCATAATCTGCATTCAGGAGGGTTCCTTTACTGCCCCGAAGGAGCGGGACATTGTTTTTCCTGGCAATTTCCTTGGCAACAGTTTTGTTCCCCATATTATGGATAACCTCCGAGGAAGGACCAATAAAATTGATATTCTCCTCTTCGCATCTCCTGGCAAATACCGGATTTTCGGCCAGAAAACCATATCCGGGATGTACAGCATCAATATGATGTTTCTTGATGGTCTTTATTATCCTTTCTATGTCCAGGAATTCCGGTATATCACTGATACAATCGGTGAAATCGATGATATGATCGGCCTCTTCGATGTACCATGCATTCGGTTCTTTGGAGGTTTTAATCGCATAGGTGGTAATACCCATTTTCCTGGCTGTTCGTATAATACGAATTGCGATTTCACCCCGATTGGCGATAAGTATGCTATTGATTTTCATAACAGTCGTTTACAGAGGTATATTACCGTGTTTGCGAGAAGGATTGGTAACGTATTTATTCTCAAGGGCCTGGAATGCAGACATCAGTTTTTTCCTTGTAATGGCCGGGTCAATTACTTCATCAATAAACCCTTTTTCATCTGCAACATAGGGGTTGGCTATTTCATCCCTGTATTTTACCGCTAATTCCTTTTTCAACGTATCCGGATCATCCGACGCTGCAAGTTCTTTCCTGTATAGTATGGCAACAGCTCCTTCGGGTCCCATCACGGCAATCTCAGCCGTTGGCCAGGCAAAATTGAAATCACCTCCCAGGTTTTTACTATTCATAACACAGTATGCACCCCCATAAGATTTTCGAAGAATTACTGTAATTCTTGGTACAGTTGCATCTGCGTAGGCATACAATAATTTAGCCCCATGCCTGATGATACCACTGTGTTCCTGGTCAATCCCAGGCAGAAACCCGGGAACATCCTCCAGGGTAAGCAAGGGTATATTGAAAGAGTCGCAAAAACGAATAAATCTGGCACCTTTATTGGAACTGTCGATATCCAGGGTTCCCGCCAGGACTTTGGGTTGGTTTGCGATAATGCCTATTACTTTCCCGTTCAACCTTCCGAACCCAACCACCAGGTTCTGGGCGTACCGTTCACTTATTTCGTAAAATGATCGCTTATCGATCAATAGGTTGATTACATCCTTAACATCGTATGGTTTATTGGCATCATCAGGAACTATGTCACGCAACTTCTCTTCAATATCATTTGTATCTTCCTCACTAAGTTCTGTTTCAGGGCAGTTTTCAAGATTGTTGGAAGGGAGAAATGATATAAGCCACCTTACCCCCAACAGGGTGTTTTCCTCATCTTCAAAGATCATGTGGGCAACACCACTTTTCTTGGCATGCACTTCGGCACCGCCAAGATCGTCGAAGGTGACATCTTCATTCAGGACCTCCTTTACCACATTTGGACCGGTTACAAACATATAACTGGTTTTGTTGGTCATGAATACGAAATCGGTAATGGATGGTGAATACACGGCTCCACCTGCTGCAGGACCGAGAACTACCGATATCTGCGGTATTACACCAGAAGCCTGCACATTGCGGTAAAAAATTCCTGCATATCCTGCAAGACTGGCCACACCTTCCTGGATACGAGCACCACCTGAGTCTATCAACCCGATAATGGGTGCGCCCATCTTCAACGCCATATCCTGTAATTTCATGATTTTGGCAGCATGAATGGTTCCAAGTGATCCCCCCATGATGTTAAAATCCTGTGCATAGGCAAAGACAAGTCTCCCATGTACATGGCCATGACCAATGATCACTCCATCACCGTAGGAACCTTTTACTGTACCGAATGCTCCCTCTCCCTTTGCTGAGGTTACAAATGCATCCACCTCTTCAAAAGTATCCTCATCAAATAAAATGCTGATTCTTTCACGTGCAGTCAGTTTTCCTTTGGAGTGCTGTCTTTTCTTTGAATCTGCGTCGTATTGCGACTCAAATACCTGCTGCCGTTCAAGGAATTTTTTGAAATTTTTTCCGTTTACATCCATGTAATCGTCGTTCAGTCTTATTTCAGACAAGTCAGTTAAATAATTGTTCTGAATTGTCAATTTCTGTAACGCAAAACTATAAATAAAATCTAATTTTCGATTGGATAAAAATAATTTGTTGTTGGAAAGAGGTTAAATAACAGGGAATGATATAGATATAATTCGACTAAGATTTCAGATTATTCGAACGGATAGAATAAAATAAAAATGAGCAGTGAAAAGGGAGGGTCGCTATACATTCCAAATTATTGAACCTGTCTGAAACCGGTGCTGCTTGCTTAAAAAAAAGCCGTCTCGATAATCAAGACGGCTTTGCAGAATAAAAGAGATTACATTATTTCTTAAAGGTGCGCATATAGCTTACCATTGCCCAAATATCTTCTTCGGGTACCTTGTTTTCGTATCCTGGCATTTCATCACGGCCCTTAAGGGTTTTGTAGAAATGTTCACCGTCTGTCTGGTTCTGGTAAAAATCGCCGGAAAAATCGCCTGAGAATGTTTTTAGTCCCCTGGCTTTTGGCCCGTCACCCAGTCCTTCTCTACCATGGCATGATGCGCAATGTCTTTTATAGAGCATTCCACCCATTTTAACTGCATCGGCGTCTCCCTTCACAGGATTTTCCATTTTCTTGTACTCAGCAGGTACCGGCCATGGTTTTGGCTTTTCCTGTTGAGGCATGTTCATAGCACTGAATGCGGTAAAGATGATTGCAACCAAAGCCAGTGCTGTCAGATTTTTTATTAGTTTTTTCATGACTATAAATTTATTGTTATTAAATTAACACACAAAAAGCTTACCAAAGATGATTTTGTATATATTATTCTGATTCTTTTGTCTCTTCGATCCAGCCATAACCATTTATAATGCTTTTGAAATTTGCAGACCTGGTGTGTCCGATCGTACTTACATATATATGAATAACCAGGAACAGGGAGATAAAGAAACCCATGGCCACATGGAGCAGGTCGGTTATCAGTATTCCACTCACACCAAAGAGTGCCCTGATTACAGATTCGGGAAAAATAAGGCCCCATCCGGAAATAATTACAAAAGGTACTCCCACGTACATAATTATTACATAAAATAATTTCTGAAGTGGATTGAATTTGCGGTCTTCGGTGATGGGGTATGGTTTTTTCTCTCCTTTAAACATTCCTATCGCGTAATATTTACTCTGCTTCAACAGTCGCTTACCAATATTTTTGAGGGGCATTTTATAGTATTTATTGTTCCCTGTTACGATATTGGCAACGAAAAATATTAAATAGCTGAAACTAAGTATGATCCCGGTAATGTTATGGATCTTTACGGCCCATGAAAATTCTATCAGTGTTCTGTTCGGGTCCACGTAATACATACTGATCCCTGTGGCAATAAGCAGTAGAATACAGAGTGCATTTATTCCGTGCCAGATCCTGATGGAGCGTGGATAATGATATGATAATTTTGCCATTGCTTACTTTTTAAATATGATTCTTGCAATTATGTGAACTGAAATTCCTGCCATTGTAAGGAGGAACAGCAGGATACCGGCAAAACTGAGTATTTCGTTTCTGTTGGCACCAATAACATAGGCTTCGTTCAGTATAACCCCGTTTATAAATCCGTATTTCAGCCGGCTTTCCCTGGCCTCATGTTTATACAGGGAGGCCATTAAAATGGAATTTTTCGAATGACAATCCGAACATTTTTTCACGGCCAGTTCTACAGGTTGAACATGGTGTGCAACCAATGTGCTGTCTGATAAGGAAGTATGACATTCAATACAACGTACGCTTTTGAAGTGTGCAGCCTGGTTCGGCAACCAGTCGTGTGTGGAAATAATATCAATTTCATCTCTTTCGGTCAGTAATTCAAACCTGCTGAAATCGGAGTGGCAGGAAAGACATATATCATTGTTATAGGCCACTGCCTCTGAAATGGATGTGCCATCGTCCCTTACGGTAAGTTTGTATGAATGGGGATCGTGACATTTCCAGCAGGAAAAGTTTTCAGCAGCCATTGCATGGGTACTTTCCATATATTCCATTTCTATCTCCTCAAATCTGAAATGGGCATAATTTTCGTCGTAACCATGGCAATCAATACACTGGTAGGGTTCTTCAAGCCTTGCCTCCAGAGGATGAGGGAAATCCTCGTATTCGTAAGCGTGGCAATCCAGACAAGCAAAACTTTTATGAACCATCGAATAGTATTCATCCCTGTCTAAGATCTTATCGGAGCACATGGAATGTGCAATTTCACGTCCCATAAATTCATCGACCAACACATATTTGGTCTCTGCATGACAGGTCAGGCAGGATTCATTTTCATCAACAAAGTCATTAACTGCCCTGAATTTTTCTAATTCCGGCCCGTTACCTGCAGAATCGGACTGAGCAAGTACAGTTTCAGCTGAAGCAATGAAGATGATTAGAATAATTGAGAGGGTTTTCTTCATTTTAATTCATTTAAAACTTGATAGAGATATTGAAACCGAACTGGTAATCGCCGGCAAACGGGTTATTGGCATTGTATAATACATTGTAATTTTTCACAAGGGCATTGTAGTTTGCAACAAATACCCGGAATGAATGTGTACTGGTTCCGATTTCCACTCCAAGTGCGAGATTGGGATAAATATCCTCCGTTTCAGGTTGGGTGAAAGGTTGCTCATATTCAAGAATTATTGAATGGAACCCCAATACCTGGGCGCGAATACCTGCGTTTGCAGAGAAGTTCAGATTTTTATATCCTTCCTCCACAGCGTTCATCCAGATGACAGTGGGGGCCACCTGGGCACTGAAGAGCATACCAAATTTCCTGGAAACGATCAGCTGGTTCATATAGGACATCCGGTGGATGAATTTATACTCTTCAGCAGGGCCGAACGCGTCTGCTGCCCTTGCATCCAATACGGCATTACCGGCATAGCTCAATGAAACAGGTATTTTACCTGATTGGGTCTGGGTGAAAATACTGTATTTCCATTCAAGGTCCTGGAGTTTGTATTGGCGGGTCGTACCCAGAGCAACCATAAGCTTGTCGGTCACACCGTAGGATAGGGCCATACGTGTATTGGCTGTACCGTATATTCCGAATAGGTCACTGATTGTTGATATCTGTGAAAATCTATGTTGTAATTCCAGAGTCATGGCACCTTTATAGGGATTAACCGTTGTCTGGTTATCGATCAGTGTAAGTGTTTCAAAGGGAGGCCTTATTGGTTTTTCGTCGTCCTGGCCGGTAACAGGGGTAGCTGCAAGCAAACCAAGGAACAATCCAAGTGTGAGAAATAGCTTTTTATTCATAACGGGGTCTGTTAATTGTTAAATTTAATTGTCGAGTGCACCTTCTGTGATCCACTTCAATATTTGCGCTTTCTCTGTTGCAGAGAGACTGAAATAGCCATGGGCGCCGTCCAGTGCCATTATATATAATACACTCTCTTCCGGCGAATCGGAATTGATCATCTGGCCGCCCGATTCCGGAGTGTATGATTGAATTTCATTGTATGCGCTGCCTTCCGACAGGTTCAGTGGGTGAATATCTCCGTTATGGCAATTGTTGCATTTTGCCGTAAAAACAGGTTGGATTGTTCCACTGAAGGTGACTTCTCCGATCTCATCAGGTGCTGTGATAACATATTTTTCACACGCATGAAAACTTACCATCAATGCTGCAAAAAATGCCAGGGAAATCAGTTTCCCGGGCGTACGGGTTTGAGTTGATTTATTCTTCATAACAGTTTTCAAAATTATTTAAATATACAGAGGAACGGCTGTTCTTAATCATGATTTGGGTTGCCAATAAAACTGACATGAATCAATTTATTGGGGTCCTCGTAACAGTCCCGGTTCAACTGATTTTAAAATATCTGCAAGAAAGGAATTTTGTACGAGATGTGAAATGTTTAACAGTACATTTTATGTGTTTTAGAATCGTTATAAATTGCGGTATGTTAAGTATTTCTGAAGTCAGACCCGTATCTGTGAGCTTTATATCTCGTTAAAATCCCGGGACCGGCTCAACGGTTATTTTTACTGTTTTCTGAAGGATAATCCGGGATTACATAAATTTTACCTTGGCAGCTGCACAGGGGACGCATATCTTTCGAATAAATTTTATAACACGCACAATAACAATAAGATACGAATTTTATTTAATTTTTTCACCCAGTTAATACGATATTTTGGCCCTTCAACACATTAACCAGTACAGAATCCCTAAATATTGAAATTATGAAGTACGGAATTAACAAAGCAACCCTGGTGGGTAATGTCGGTGATGAGCCGAAGGTCAATGAGAAGAACGGAGAGATTCTTCTGGCCAGTTTTCCATTCGCTACCTCTGAAACTTACAAGGACAAAAACGGTGAAGAGGTTACAAACACCCAATGGCACAGAGTTAAGGTGTGGAACAAGCGAGCCTCGATCATCAAACAATATGTAAAGAAGGGCGACTCACTTTACATAGAGGGTAAGATCGTCAATGAAAACTGGGAAGACAAAGAGGGAAACAAGCATTTCAGTTCTGAAATAGTATGCGACAATTTCCTGTTCCTGAGTAACCGGAAAACGGATGAAAATTAGTTCATGGATGTGGGATAGTTAGGTTTATTCCATGTTTTGTTGTTTGTTCAAGGCAGGGTGTTGAACCTATCATTCAACACCTTGCTCTTTTTCCATGTATGCTTCCACAGGTTCACATGTACAAATCAGGTTTCTGTCACCATACCCGTCGTTGATCCTTCCCACATAGGGCCAGAATTTATTCTGTCGCACCCAATCGAGCGAGAAGGCAGCTTTCTTCCTGCTGTATGGATGGTTCCAGTTATCAGCTACGATGGCATCCTGGGTGTGGGGAGCATTTTTAAGAACATTATCCGTTTTATCCACCCGGCCTTCTCTGATTGCCTGGATCTCAGCTGCAATATCTGTCAGAACTTCTACGAAACGGTCGAGTTCAGCCCTGGATTCACTCTCAGTGGGTTCCACCATCAGTGTTCCATGAACAGGGAATGATAGGGTAGGGGCATGAAATCCGTAGTCCATCATTCTCTTGGCGATATCTGATTCGGTAATGTCGGTATCTGCTTTGAATCCCCTGCAATCGATGATCATTTCGTGTGCCACAAAACCGTTTTTACCCTTATAAAGTATTTTGTAGTGATCTTTCAGTTTTGCAGCCAGGTAGTTGGCGTTCAGGATCGCTATTTTTGTTGCATCTGTAAGTCCCTCTTTCCCGAGCATTTTAATGTATGCATGAGAGATGGGGAGCACGCCCGCACTTCCGAATGGGGCTGCAGCTACAGCATTGATGCCGTTTACCCCTCCGGTTGCCACCATGGGATGGGCAGGAAGAAATTCGACCAGGTGTTTGGCTACCCCGATCGGACCCACTCCAGGTCCTCCGCCTCCATGGGGAATTGCAAATGTTTTGTGGAGATTCAGGTGACAAACATCAGCCCCGATCAATGCCGGGTTGGTTAGTCCGACCTGCGCATTCATATTGGCGCCGTCCAGATAAACCTGTCCTCCGTTCTGATGTACAATGTCGATGATCTCTGTAATATTCTCCTCAAACACACCATGTGTGGATGGGTAGGTTATCATGATAGCTGCCAGGTGATCTGCATTGGCCACAGCCATTTCACGCAATGCTTCTGTATCAATGTTGCCCATGTCGTCGCAGGGAACCACTTTTACTACCATACCAGCCATTACCCCGCTTGCCGGATTTGTTCCATGGGCCGAGGCAGGAATCAATACCATGTTCCGGTATCCTTCGTTCCGGCTCTCATGGTATGCCCTGATCACCATCATTCCGGTATATTCTCCGGTAGCACCGGAGTTTGGCTGCAGGGAGATCGCTTCGAAGCCGGTGATCCTTTCAAGGTCATGACTCAGCTCATTCATCAATTGGTAATAGCCCTCTGCCTGGTTCATGGGTACAAACGGGTGCAGGTTGGCAAACTCGCTGAAGCTAACCGGGATCAGCTGGGTTGCCGCATTCAGCTTCATGGTGCATGAACCCAGTGAGATCATCGACTGTGTAAGGGATATATCTCTTTTCTCCAACATCCGTATGTATCGCATGATCTCCGTTTCTGAACGGTAGAGGTGAAATACATCCTGCTGAAGTACTGCATTTTTTCGCCGAACCGGCTCGGGTATGATCGATTTTCTTTTTAGTACCGTAGTCCTATTAAACGATTTTTTAACCACCACGGCAAAAACTTTCAAAATATCGTTCAGCTCTTTTTCCCGTACGGTTTCGTCGGTGGAGAGGATCACCGATTTATCATCCGGATAGTAAAAGTTGATCCCCGCCTCTTCAGCAACTTTTCTGATCGCTGAAGCACTGATTCCATCCGGGAGATTGATCTTCAGGGTATCGAAGAAGAACTCATTTTCCTGACTGTACCCCAATTCATTGAGCTTTTCATCCAGGTAAACAGCACCGGTATGAATATCTTCGGCAATTTCCTTGAGTCCCTCGGGACCGTGGTAAACGGCATACATTCCAGCCATAATGGCCAGCAGTGCCTGGGCCGTGCAGATATTTGAGGTGGCTCTTTCTCTTTTTATGTGCTGTTCCCGTGTTTGCAAGGCCATTCGCAGGGCAGGGTTTTCATGCACATCAATTGAAATTCCGATGATCCTTCCGGGAATTTGCCTTTTAAAACTTTCCTTGGTTGCAAAGAATGCTGCATGGGGGCCTCCGTAAAACATGGGGATTCCAAGACGCTGGGTTGAGCCAACTACAACATCTGCACCCCAATCCCCGGGTGGGGTTAACAGTACCAGGCTCATGATATCAGCAGCCACGCCAACAAGGACGTCATTTTCTCTTGCAGATTCAACAAAGGAACTGTAATCAAATAATTTACCATCTGCAGCAGGATACTGGATCATGCAACCGAATGTCTTTCCGGTGAAGCTGTGTTGTCTGAAATCACCCTCGATGATCTCTATTCCAAGTGGCCGCGCCTTCAATAAAAGAAGATCACGGGTTTGGGGGAATATATTGGTGTCAATAAAAAATTCATTTTTTCCATCCTTTACATCGCTTCGCGACCTGGCATTGTACATCATGATCATCGCTTCAGAAGCTGCAGATGCCTCATCGAGCAGTGATGCATTGGCTATCTCCATCCCTGTAAGTTCAGTGATCACCGTTTGGAAGTTCAACAGCGCCTCCAGCCTTCCCTGGGATATTTCTGCCTGGTAGGGAGTATACGAGGTGTACCAGTTGGGATTCTCAAAAATATTCCTTCTGATTACCGATGGCAGCAACGTGTTATAGAATCCACGGCCTATATATGTTTTGTAGAGTATGTTATGTTTACTGATCTCCGTGATCAACTCCAGGTATTCTGCCTCTGTAACTCCTTTTTCGAATTTAAAATTTTCAGGGGCGAGAATGGAGGCCGGAATCGTTTTTTTGATCAGGTCATCGAGTGATTCAGCACCAATTATTTTAAGCATGTCAATGATGTCCGTACCCCGGGGACCGATATGCCGGGCACTAAACTTGTCTGCTCTCATATTTATTTTATTTCAGCATGTCAAAAATTAGAAACACAAAGATAAATATTCACCGTATCAGTATGGTGGATAAATTCATGTTTTATAATCATTAAAAAAGGGATTGTTAACCGTTTCATTTCCGATGGTTGAGGATTCCCCATGACCGGGCCAGATGGAGGTTTCGGCGGGCAGCGGGAAAAGTTGTGACCGGATACTTTCGATCAGTGTATCGTAGTTGCCACCCGGAAGATCCGTTCGTCCGATGCTTCCTGCAAAAAGGGCATCTCCGGTGATGACAAAATTATCGGGTTCGGAATAAAACGCGAGGCTGCCTTCTGAATGTCCGGGCACATGGATCGCACGTACTTTCGAATTTCCAAAGGAGATAATTTCGTTATGGGAGACAAAATTATCGGGTTCGGGCAGTGGGGAAACCTGAAATCCGAAAAGGTCCCCCATGACGGGTCCGTTTTTCAGGAGTTGTGTCTCTTTTTCGTGTGCATGGAAAGGAATATCGTACGTGCTTTTTGTGAAATTCAATCCCAGAACATGGTCGATATGACAATGTGTGTTAAGAATAAGCACTGGATATAATTGATACTGTGAGATATAGGTAACAAGTGCATTGTTTTCCTGATCTGCATAATTTGCCGGATCGATGATGATGCAGTTACCTGTTTCATCGTGCAACAGGTAAGTATTTACCTGGAATGAATTGAATACCAGTTTTTCGATGTGAATCATTACTTAGTTTTTTTTGCCCTGGAGTAATGGAACAAACGAGAAGTGTCCATGTTCGGTTTTTATAATTTCTTCGTTTTCTGTTTTCTCAACCAGCACCATTTTTTGGCCGAACCGGCCACCCACCGGTATTACCATCCGTCCACCTACAGTTAGCTGGTCGAGCAATTTTTCAGGGACATCATTTGCCCCGGCTGTAACAAGGATCCTGTCAAACGGGGCAAAAGCGGGCAACCCTTCATACCCGTCTCCGAAATAGAATCCCGGTTTGTACCCCATGGGTATCAGCTGATCGCGCGCCGTTTCGTATAATTCCCTGATCCTTTCGATGGTAAAAACCCTGGCTCCCAGCTCCATCAGAACGGCAGTCTGGTAACCGGACCCAGTACCGATCTCCAGTACTTTCTGATGTTTCCTGGGGTCCAGTAATTCGGTCTGAAAGGCTACGGTATATGGTTGGGATATGGTTTGTCCTGCAGCGATGGGGAAGGCCCTGTCGGTATAGGAGTGGTCAATAAAACCGCTTTCCATGAAAAGATGTCGGGGTACCCGGTTCATGGCGTCAAGCACCTGTTGGCTCTGAATTCCCTTCTCTTTCAATGAATCAATCAATTTCTGTCGCAAACCCTTGTGGCGGTATGAATCTTTCATGGCTTTAAAGTTAGAAGTAAAAAGGAAATAGTTAAAATGAAAAGTTGAAAAGGTTGGAGAATCTTGGACCATTTTCTCATCCACGGATCAGGTACCGTTGAAACTATTAAAATTTTAACCGGTTTTGGAACTTTTCTGAATTATTTGAAATATTTCGGCAGATTCCTGAATCATCTCCGGACCGTGGGTTACTTTTTTTATACTTTCGTGCAATTTTTTAATCAGATTTTCAGTTACTAAAATAGATCCAACATTCCGGATGGAGAAAAATTACAGAAGGCAACGAATCAAGTATATTGTAGCAGATTACCTGGCAGCCAGTGCTGCCTGGACATTGTTTTATTTGTACCGTAAGATAAACGTTGAACCCCAGATATTTGGTTATGAGGTACCTGTGAATCTTGATCTTCGCTTCTGGATGGGTGTACTGGCTCTTCCCCTTGCCTGGCTGGTACTCTATTATTTTTCAGGTTTCTATAATAATATCTTCAGACGATCGCGTCTGGATGATTTGTTGCGTACTTTCCTGAGCATACTTTTTGGGGTGGTAATCATTTTCTTCCTGTTGATCCTCGATGATGTGATTCCCGATTATACACATTACTATAAATTATTTTTTACCCTGTTCCTGCTTCAGTTCGTCCTTACCCTGATTCCCAGAATGCTTATTACCAACACGACCGTAAGCAGGGTTCACAACAGGAAACTTGGATTTAATACGATCTTTATCGGAAGCAACGAGAACGCACGTGAGGTGTACCTTGATCTGCAACAGGAGAAACATGCAAGCGGTCATCTAATCAGGGGGTTTGTGAACGTTCACCACAAAGAACATTACCAGTTGCAGGACCATATCAGCCATTTAGGGGGGATGAACAAACTGGAGGAGGTGATCAGGACGCAGCAGGTGGAAGAGGTGATCATTGCGCTGGAGCCTTCAGAACATAAAGAAATCGGGGATATAATCAACCGGCTGAGCCTGTTGGATGTTCGGATCAGTGCAATTCCCAGTATGACAGATATTCTGGCCGGACGGGTTAAGTCCACTACAATTTTTGAGACACCACTGCTGGAGGTTAGCCACGAACTGATGCCGGTTTGGCAGATGAATGTTAAACATCTGTCGGACATTGTTCTTTCGGTACTTGCAATTATCCTTTTATTGCCCCTGGAGATATTTTTAATTCTGGGTGTGAAGCTTTCCTCCCCCGGACCCTTGTTTTACAAGCAGGAGCGTATAGGCAGGTATGGCAAACCATTCAATATATTTAAATTCCGGTCCATGTACCAGAATGCAGAAACCAATGGCCCGGAGCTATCTACGAAGAACGATCCTCGTATCACCAGGTTCGGACAGTTTATGCGGAAACACCGTCTGGATGAGATCCCCAATTTCCTGAATGTACTGAAGGGAGAGATGTCGTTGGTGGGGCCAAGGCCTGAGCGAAAGTACTTTATCGATAAAATCACCAGGGAGGCGCCCCATTACATACACCTGCAAAAGGTGAAACCGGGAATTACCTCCTGGGGACAAGTGAAATACGGCTATGCAGAGAATGTTGAACAGATGATCAGGCGACTCCGTTACGACATTCTCTACATTGAAAATATGTCACTTTTTGTTGATCTGAAGATTCTTTTCTATACCGTGGCAACCATTCTCAGAGGATCAGGCGTTTAAGGCATGTAGTACCTCATTTCAGTCCCCTGGATTCCAACAGTGCGTTTACATCCGGCTCTTTACCACGAAATGCTTTATACATCTCCATAGGCTCCCTGGTACCTCCTCTTGACAGGATGTTGTGACGGAACGATTCTGCCAGTTCCTTGTTGAATATATCGCCCGTTTCTACAAATGCATTGAAAGCGTCTTTGTCCAGTACTTCGGACCAGATGTAGCTGTAATATCCGGCAGAATAACCACCAGAAAATATATGGCTGAAATAGGTCGATTTATAACGCGGAATAATCTCATCGATCAGACTTATTTCGTCCATGGCTCTTTCCTCAAATTCTGTAACATCCAGATCCACAGGTTCAGTAATTGTGTGGTATTTCATGTCAAGCAGGGAGGCAGCCAGGTATTCCGTGGTTACAAATCCCATATTGAATTTACTGCTGGCTTCAAGCTTCTGAATGAGTTCACCAGGGATGGTTTCACCGGTTTTATAGTGTTTTGCATAGACCTTCAGTACCTCCGGATGGGCTCCCCAGTTTTCCATAATCTGTGATGGTAATTCAACAAAATCCCTGGGTACACTGGTACCTGAAATGCCGGGGTATGTACAATCTGAAAATTGTCCGTGAAGGGCATGACCCATTTCATGGAAAAAAGTGAGGGCCTCATCAAACGAGATCAACGCAGGTTTATCCCCAGATGGTTTTGAGAAGTTGCAGACGATGGAGCCAATCGTACTTACATGCTCTCCGTCGCGTATATGTTGCTTCCGGTAGCTTGTACTCCAGGCTCCGGCCCGTTTGCTAGCGCGGGGATGGAAATCCATATACTGGATCCCCAGGTGACTTCCGTCTGCATCCTTCATTTCATAGGCGATAACATTTTCGTGGTAGACCGGAAGATCATCCTTCCTTTCAAACGTAACACCATATAATTTTTCAATTACATACAGGACCCCTTCGGTTACGTCATCCAGGCTGAAGTAGGCACGAAGTTCCTCATCATCAAGTTCATATTTTTCTTTACGTATCTTCTCTGCATAATACCACCAATCCCATGGTTCCAGCTTGAAATTACCGCCTTCTTTATCGATCATCTCCTGCATCATCTCCGCCTCTTTTTCAGCCATCTGCACTGCAGGAGTCCAGAGTTTCATCAGAAGCGCATACACATTCTCCCCGTTTTTGGACATGTTCTCTTCCAGCACATAAGCGGCATGAGAATCATACCCCAGCAGATGGGCCCTCTGAATGCGCAGGTTGACAATTTTATCAATGATCTCCTTGTTGTCGTATTCATTGTTATTGTTACCGCGATTATACATTGCCTTATACAGCTGTTCCCTCAGGTCCCTCTTTTCTGCATAGGTGAGGAACGGGATCCAACTGGGCTGGTGAAGGGTGAATGCCCATTTCCCGTCCAGGCCAGTTTCGGAAGCGGCCTCGGCAGCCGATGATATAACACCATCAGGAAGTCCCGCCAGGTCATCTTCTGTCTCTATAACCAGGTTGAAACTATTGGTCTCTTTCAGAATGTTGTCACCGAACTGAAGTGTAAGCATGGCGAGTTGTTCATTGATATCACGCATGATGGTTTTATCATCCTCATTCAACCCGGCTCCACCACGAATAAACCGCTTGTAGGTTTTCTCCAGGAGCATCGCCTGTTCATCGGATAATTCCAGTTCATCCCGCTGATTGTACACTGATTGAATGCGTGCAAACAGTTCTGAATTCAGACTAATATTGCTGCGGTGTTCGGACGAGAGCGGAACCAGCTCCTTTGCAATATCCTGCATTTCATCATTTGTATTGGCAGAACGGATATTGGAGAAAATGGATGAAACCCGGTTGAGTATCTCTCCGCTGTAGTCAAGGGCCGCGATGGTGTTTTCGAATGTCGGTGCCTCTTTGTTTCCGGTAATGGCATCAATCTCTTCATTATGCAGTTCCATGGCCCTTATGTGTGCGGGCATGTAATGCTCATTTTCGATGAGATCGAATGGGGGTACCCCAAATGGGGTTTCAAATTCTGCTAATAATGGATTCATCTCTTTTTTGTTTGTATTACAGGAGGCAATTATCAAAGTTGTCCCCAGCAGCAGGTAAATGATTTTTTTCACGACAGTAATTTTTAGGTGATGTTATCAACACGCGAAATTAATTGAATCGTAAATATTTTCAAAGGTTCCCAATAGGCTGTAGAGCATGCTATAAATAATTAAATCAACCTGATTCCCTCCTCCGATATTTCGATAATTTTTTCCTTATACAGCCCCCCAATGGTTCTTTTGAAAGCCTTTTTGCTCATTCCCAGTTCCATATAGATCTGATCAGGGGAGCTTTTATCATTCAGAGACAGGAAACCTTCATTTTCTATTAATTTCCTGGTGACAAGGTCGGAGTGAGGGTCAATAGCATTTTTGTAGCCCAGTGGCTGCAGCGAAACATCAATTTTATTGTCTTCGCGAATTTGTTTAATGTACCCGGTAATCTCCTGTCCCACGTGGAGGTCCTGGAAAATCTCATTCTCAAAGATCAAACCTTTATGTTTGTGATTGATAATCGCGGAGTAGCCCAGGTCGGTTTTCTGAAGTAGCAATAATTCTACCTCCTCTCCCTCTTTGATTGTCAGTTCATCATTTTGTAGCCGGTGTTCTATCTTATTGCTCCCGACCAGCCGGCCTGATTTTTCATCCATATACATGAAGATCACGTACCACCTTCCCTTCTCCATACGCTGCCGTTGTTCCCTGAAGGGTACCAGCAGATCCTTGTCCAGTCCCCAGTCCATGAAAGCGCCAACTGTTTCAACCGCCCTGACCTGCAGAAATGCAAATTCATTAAGCAATACCTTTGGGATCAGGTTGGTTGCTATTTTTCTGCCTTCGTTGTCCAGGTAAAGGAATACCCTGATTTTATCACCTAACTGGTAGCTTTCAGGGCAATATTTGTTGGGAAGTAAAACATCTTCACCATCTTCATCTCCCAGGTACAATCCTACGCTGGTCTCCCTCAGAATCTCCAGGTCGTTATATTTTCCAATTTCAATCACGTTCGTTTTTTTGCAAAGGTAGGGAAATTTGAATCGGGAGGGGGAGATGTTGCTGACGCAACGAGAGATGTTTG
>JBBDIE010000077.1:0-4738 GCA_040880545.1 Bacteroidales bacterium
TAGTTAGAACAATGCTGCGGTCAATTTATCTGAACAGGTAAGGATACATATCTGTTTTTGAAATTCAACAAATAATAATTGATCAGGTTATGGAGGCTTTAGAATTATTACCTTAGTCTCCTAAACCAATCAACCTATGAAAAATATTATCATTTTAATACTCACCGCCATAGTCATGGCCGGTTGTGGAAAATTAAATCAATGGACCCTGGAATCACCGGATGGAAATATCATGGTCACTTTGCAATTATCTGAGGAGGGAGAATTGATTTATCGGGCCAAGCTGTTTTCTGAAAATCGATCGACAAATTTCATTGAACCTTCACAACTGGGGCTTGACCGGTCAGATGGAGCCTTCTCATCAGGACTCAGATTTATATCCGCACATAATGAAAGTTTCAGTGAAACATATACCCTCACTACAGGAAAGAAACGCAATATTTCTTATGAGGTAAACCAAAAGACATTCTTATTCAACAACCAGGATGGCAGAGCCATAGAGGTTGAGTTCCGAATGTTTAATGATGGGTTTGGATTCAGGTATCATTTCCCGGACAGTTCAGAAGAGTCACATAAAATTGTAAAGGAAATCAGTACATTTAATCTGCCCGATGAGGGTACCTGTTGGAGCCAGCCTTACGATTTCATCTCCAAATATACCCCTGCTTACGAGACCTACTACGAACGATCGATGCCGATCGGTACGCCCGCACCGGACGATAAGAACGGGTGGTCCTTTCCCACAACATTCCATACAAATGATCTCTGGGTACTTATTTCGGAATCTAACCTGGATGGCACCTATCCTGCCTCTCATTTGGAGCAAAATTGTGATGAAGGCGTCTATTCCATTCGTTTTCCTGAAAAAGAAGAGGCATTAGGCATGTACGAAACCCAGCCGGAATCAATCCTTCCCTGGGCCACACCCTGGCGCGTAGTAATAGTCGGAGAAACGCCCGCTACATTATTGGAATCTGCCATCATTACAAACCTGGCTGATCCTTCCCGAATAGATGATCCTTCCTGGATCAAACCGGGTCGTGCAGCATGGAGCTGGTGGAGCGACTCGCCCTCCCCGCAATTTGTAAAGGAACAAAACAGATTTACGGATCTTGCCGTGGAAATGGGATGGGAATACAATCTTATTGACGCCGACTGGAACAACATGAAAGATGGAGAAGTTACAGATGCCATAGACTATGCAGTCAGAAAAGGGATACGGCCCATATTGTGGTACAATTCAGGTGGAGACCATAATGAAGTAGAGATGGGACCCAGGGACCGTATGTGGGATCCAGGGGTACGGGCAGACGAATTTAGGCAGATTGCTGAATGGGGAGTAAAAGGTGTGAAGGTAGACTTTTTTCAGAGTGATAAGCAGGTAATCATCAACCAATATCTTGGAATTCTGGAAGAGGCGGCCAGGAACAAAATCACAGTGAACTTCCATGGTTGTACATTACCCCGGGGATGGAACCGCACCTGGCCCAATATGGTTACCCTGGAGGCTGTCCGTGGAGGAGAAACATACAAATTCGGACCGGAATATCCGCAGAATGCACCCTGGCACAATACCGTTCTCCCTTTTACACGAAATGTAGTTGGACCGATGGATTACACCCCGGTGATGTTTACGCACCATGAATATCCACATATCACCACCTATGCTCATGAACTTGCCACATCTGTAATTTTTGAGTCGGGAATTGTGCACCTGGCCGATAAAGCAGAAGTGTACCTGGGATTGCCTGGGAAGGCCAGGCAATTCCTTCAGAAATTACCTGCGGTCTGGGATGATATAAAATTCATCGACGGTTATCCCGGTTCTCATATTATTCTTGCCAGAAAAAGTGGAACAACCTGGTATATTGCAGGTTTGAACGGTAATGAGCGTGAAATGGCCGTAAGCATAAATCTGAACTTTCTTGGGGAAGGTAACTATATACTTGAACTTATTAAAGATGGTGAATCGGAAGAATCATTTATATTTGATGAATCTGCTGTTCAGAACGGGGATAAGATAATGATGTCACTCCTCCCCTATGGTGGTTTTACCGGGACAATAGCTGTTGAATAATATAAAAAACTGGCAACTATCGCTATCTCATTCCGGCTTAAGTAGCTACTTTTGTAGCCACAAATAAATGAGTAGATTCTATGCATGTAAATTTTGTTGAGATTATTGCCACATTCATGGTATTATTTGCCGTGATTGATATTTTTGGGTCCATACCCATTATACTTGGGATCAAATCAAAGGTCGGTAAAATATATGCCGAGCGTACCACCCTGGTGGCCTTTGGGATTATGTTATTGTTTTTGTTTATCGGGGAACCGTTGTTGAGTATTTTCGGGGTGGATATTTCATCGTTTGCCATTGCCGGTTCATTTGTTCTTCTGCTGATGGGGATGGAGATGGTACTGGGTATTGAATTATTCAAAAACGAAACGGGAAGCAGTGGAGCTATTGTACCCATCGCCTTCCCTCTTATTGCAGGTGCCGGTTCAATCACTTCACTGCTCTCTCTAAGGGCCGACTATGAATCTGTGAATATCCTCATTGCCCTTACACTGAACATGATCGTTGTTTATCTGGTGCTCAGGCTTACAACCTGGTTCGAGAAAATTCTGGGTCCCGGAGGACTGCATATTCTCAGAAAGTTTTTTGGAATTATTCTGTTGGCTATCGCAGTAAAACTATTTATTTCCAATACTGGGATCACGCTGGGGAAATAATCGATCAGGAATAGCAGTTATCTGTCAACTTTGGATTTTACAGCTCCCTTCAATCTTTTCCTGATTATAAGTTCCAATTCTTCCTCACTGAATATTACCGGATGGTGTTTATGTGATGTCTCCTTCACTATTTTGGAAATCATTGCATCTGTCAGAATTTCTGAATCTAAAGGTGGCAATTCCAGTACATTGGAGATATGTTCCAGCTTCTCTTTAAATGCAAGTAGATACTCTCTGTCGTCCTTATATTTAAAATCGGAAAATATTTTACTTACTATCAGGTACTTACTGAAACCCGGACTCTTCTTGTCATCCAGAATTTTATCAATGGTCATTGCATTTACAGTAGACATCAACGTGCCGCATACAGCTCCATGCGCAAGGTTTGAATGGGCTCCAAAGGGTGAAGCAAAGCCATGCACCAATCCGAGGCCTGCATGAGCCAGTGTAATACCTGAAAACATGGCTGCCAGCGCCATACCTGACCTGGCTTCCAAATTATTTTCACCTTCCAAAAATGCCCTGAGTAAATGCCTTTTAACCAATTTAAGCCCCTGTAATGCCAGTGCATCAGTCATGGGGTTTGCCTGTTTACTCAGATATGATTCCAACAATTGTGTAAATGCATCCATGCCGCTTGTTGCAGTAAGTTTTGGCGGACAGGTAAGCATCATTTCAGGATCAATTATAGCAAGATCGGGGATAAATCTGTCGTGTCTAAGTGATTTTTTAAACCCATTCTCCCCAACCTCTGAAATCACCGCGTTTTTTGTCATTTCACTGCCGGTTCCTGAAGTGGTTGGAATTGCAATAAAAGGAATTTTAGTCCCTGGATGGTCCATATCGCCCACCCCTTCCAGGTAATGTTTCACACCGTATTCCACCACAAGCATAGCTGAAACAGCCTTTCCGGCATCCATAACACTGCCGCCTCCAACCGCAATGACCACCTTGATCCCTCTGCCTTTATACTTCACGGAAATATCATCAATCATCCTGGGTGACGGCTCTGATCCTATGGTCTCATGGTGAAATGTAATTCTTTGCTCAGTAAGACTCTTTCTAATTTCATCACCATGACCAGAATTATGGATTGAAGTAGTTCCTGTAATCAGTAATGCAGTTGAACCATAGACTTTAATCTCTCCTGCCAGTTCTTCACGTTTTCCGGGCCCGAAAATAATTTTTGGTAAGGTTGAAAATTGAAAGGATGATACCATAATCAAAATTTTTGTAAAGATAGGGATTTTTAAAGAGTGAGATGAAGGAATGGGAGACTCAAATTTCCGACTTCTGCTTTAACAGTTTTTCAACTATTTCTTTTTTCATTCCTGATTTTTTTGTGATCTCCGCAACATTCATTCCACCAGATTTCATCCTTACTGCCATACATTGCTGCGTTTCACCGATCTCCACAAGGTTTCCTTCAGGATCATAGAACCGGATCGTATATTGTCCCCATTTCTCCTCAGCCACATTGTGAAGGATTCGCAAGTTACTCAAGAGCACCTTTTCAACGGCCTCTTCAAAATACTCCGTTTCGAAGCATAATTCCAGGTTCCTGTTCCCAATGGGCTCATAAGTATAACCCAGTTCAGTGGAAATGGGAAATTGCTTATCCAGTTTCCAAAGAGTGAAGCCGTTCTCAAAAACCAGGCAGTCGCCCAGGTCTTGTTTTATATTTTGTGCCAGAAATTTTTCATAAAATTCCCGTTGTTTATCCAGGTCACTGCAAAAAATCACGGAAGAATGGTATTGTAGTCTCATCTGATTATATTCTAAAGTTTAAAACAACATAATTTGTGGCTGTCCATAATGTCCGATATACAGTTGAATTGCAAGTTACGTTATTTTGTAAAAATTATCGACAAAACTGACCATGGAATGTAGAGACAACGCATGCCATGTGTTAAAAAAAATAGAGACAAGGCAAGCCTTGTCTCTACCGTGATTCCGGAAGGATTCGAACCTTCGACCTACAGCTTAGAAGGCTGTTGCTCTA
>JBBDIE010000078.1:0-2803 GCA_040880545.1 Bacteroidales bacterium
TCTCTTCATCCGGATTGCTGCAAGAATGACCCGCAAATGATATACCCGCTATAGCGGCAGTGCCTATGCCGGCATTTTTAAAAAATGTGCGACGCGATAGAGTTTTCATTAATCCCTGTATTTTACGTTTTTTTTTGTCAATTTCAGCACCATGTTAAAATAACATAATAAATTCTATAATAGCATTTTACGTCAATTATAATTTTTAAACAATTTGTGAATTACTTTTTCATCATTATATTGGATTTAATGACCAAATTACAGCAACAATATAGTAAATTTGAAGTTATTTTATGCCTCGGATTGATTTGAATTCAGGGTTCTGTCCCGGGAATAATCTATTACCCTAATGATAAACTTGAAAAATAGGTGGAGAAGGTGAAGGTTTTGTTATGTGAAGATAATAAGTTGACACAGCGATTGTTGGAAGTTACTCTTAAAAAACTGAATTTTGATATAGTTGTTGCTGCCAATGGTGAACAGGGGATCAGATTTCTGAAAGAGGAGGATATTAAACTGATAATCACAGATATAAACATGCCCTATAATAACGGACTTGAGATCGTCGAATTTGTCCGTAAAAACTACAAGGAAAAAATTCCTGTTATCATTGTATCCGGAATAAATCTGGAGGAAACGCAGGCTCTGGCTGCAGAACTGGGTGCAGATGAATATTTCACAAAGCCATTTGATCCGGTTGAGCTCGTGAGGGCTGTTAAAAAATTAGGAGTCTGTAATTAACTTTTTGCCTGGATATGAGGATCTCACTTTTGTTTTTTTTTCTTTTCTTAGCCCATGTTTTACATGGGCAGACCGATAATGAAGGTGCGCTGACCCCGATAGAGAAATTCGGACAGGTCAGGGTTTTGGCCGACCATGATGATCTTTCCGGGGCAAAGCAGCTTGCACGAATTATTTTGGATGAAAATCCTGAATATTCGGATGTGAAAATTTATCTTGCTTTGCTCTATGGAAGGCAAAGATTGTTTGATTCAGCTTATGCGCTGATTGATCCGGTACTGGAGGAAGATCCGGGGCACATCGACGCACTCGTGGCCAGGTGTGCACTGTTATACTGGAACAACCGGTGGGAGGATCTTTCCGAAGCAGCCTCTGCGGCCCTGAAGGTGATCCCCGGCGATGCAGATCTGATGTACAAAAAGGCACTGGCGATGTATATGACCGGGGAACATGGAGATGCCCTGAAAATACTCGGTCTGTTATTGGATGCGGATCCTGAAAACAGCATGGCAAGGAGTCTGAAGAAGCAAGTTTTAATTGAAAAAAGCGGGAAAGAGATTTTTCTGAATTACTTCTACGACTATTTTCGGGAACCTTATTATCGCAGGTTTCATAAGGTTATGCTTGGAGAGAATTATCCGCTTTCCATGGGAACCATCTCACCATATGTGAATGTCGGACATTTTATTGATGAGGGAGGCAGATTCATGGAAACCACCGCGTTTCAGGTAAATACAGATGCTTACCTGGAACTCACTAAAATGAATTACCTGTTGCTCGGATACGGTATCGGTACGGGAACCTATCTGCCCCGACACCGGGCTGTGATCCATCTCTGGCAGACATTGCCGGCCGGGTGGTCGGTGTCTGCAGGGGCACGCTATTTCAATTTCGACCGGCACTACCTGTTCTATGCGGTTGGGGTAGATAAATACCTGGGGAACTACTGGTTCGAACTTACTAACTACTTGTTTAGTAAAACTTACGGACTGTCTGCGGCATCCTATCTGACGGCCCGGCGATACCTCGGTAATGAAAAGAGTTTTCTTTCGGCGACGATGGGTTACGGAACCTCTCCCGATGAACCCATTTCCGGTGTGGCTGACTTGCAGCGGTTAAATGCCATCTCTATTCGATTGAGCCTGGTGCAACTGGTTTCAGAAAATATAAAACTTGGGGCCGGAGTTGGTTATCAGTACGAAGAGTTCCTGGAGCAAAATTCCAGGCACCGGATTAATATGCACGCTTCATTCATTTATAAACTGGAATAACCTATGAAGTCCGGGATCTGCCTATTATGCTTCATACTGCAATTGGCTGGTATCGTTCCCGTGGCCGCCGGATTGCAGCCGAAACCCATGGCCGGTTACACGGTTGGCATGGCGGATGCCGGTACCATGGAAAAAGTTGTCGGGGTATATGGATCGGGGGAATTGGAAAAAAGTTACTCCGGCAGACTGGGAAACATATTTGAACAGTTTGAAAAATCACCCGCACTGGTGGTGATTCTTTATGTGGTCATCATCTATTCCATCATCACGTTAATCAGCCTTACGATCTACATTTTGCTGAACAGATCAAAAAGGGAGAAGGAGGATGAACTTAAAAGCCAGCTAAATGAACAGTACCAGCATCTGTTGATTGAGTATTTGTTCGAAGCGGAGCAAAGGGATGAAATTTTCGAAAAAATATCAAGAATTGCCACGGATAAATTTAAGCGGCAGATCCTGATCAACCAGATCATGGAACTGAGTATAAATATGCAGGGAGATTCGAAGACAGAGCTACAGCAATTGTTTCTGGACACAGGACTTAAACAGGATTCGGTAAAAAAGGCATATAGTAAGAAGTGGCACGAAAATGTGAAAGGATTCAGGGAGCTTGCATTTATGAATATCCGGTCAGAGAATGAGCATATTATCAAATGTCTGAATTCCCACAACCAGATACTCAGGATGGAAGCACAGATTGCACTGGTAAGGTTGTCGGATGATAATCCATACACATTTTTAAGCTTCCTTGAGAAACCATTGGCACGATGGGAACAGATCACACTCCATGA
>JBBDIE010000078.1:2903-4730 GCA_040880545.1 Bacteroidales bacterium
AAGGCATTTGGTAAGGTGCCGGATGAGAGGTACCTGGATTTTATGAATGAAGTACTGGATACAGAGGAGGATGTGCAATTACAGATTCTGGCCACCAAAGCCATGGAAAACATGGATGAACCGGGGATTTCCAGGTTGGTCAAACTGATGAAATCAAAATCGGAATATAAAAACTACCAGATCATTATCCGGCATGTTCTGGACGGAAGGATTTACTAATGAGAGAATGGTGGGAAGTCATAGGTAGTCTTGCAGAGAACGCCGTGTTTATCTTGACGGTGATTATTTTCACTACCTATCTCACATTGATGATTTTTTCTGCCATCTCACTGCGCAGGTACCTTCGGAAAAACAGTTATGTGGATTATAATTCCATTATCACCTCTCCCATAGCGCCTACCTTATCGGTCATTGCACCTGCATACAACGAGTCTGCTACTATTGTTGACAACATCCGCACCCTGTTGTCGCTCTATTATAATAATTACGAGATCGTTGTGGTTAACGATGGCAGTACCGATGATAGCATGGAGAAGATCACGGAGGCTTATGAACTGGAGAAGGTGAATTACTATTTCGATTACATCCTCCCCTGTGAGAGGATCCGCGGGGTTTATAAATCGAAAAACAGGTCTTTTAAAAAGTTGTTGGTGGTGGACAAACGGAATGGTGGTAAGGCGGATGCATTGAATGCCGGGCTGAATGTTACCAAGAACGACCTGGTTGTATGTATTGATGCTGATTCAATCATGGAACAGGATGCATTGTTAAAGCTTGTAAAACCGTTCCTTGAGGAGAAGGAAAAAAAAGTTATCGGTGCAGGCGGAGTAATCCGGATCGCCAATTCCTGTGATATCTCGGGAGGACACATTAATAAGGTTCATCTTCCCAAAAAGTGGCTTCCCAGGGCCCAGGTGTTGGAATATACACGAGCATTTCTTTTGGGAAGAATGGCATGGAGTGAACTGGACGGACTGCTCCTTATTTCAGGGGCGCTGGGCATGTTTAACCGTGAAATTGTAATTCAGGCAGGCGGGTACAGTACCAAAACGGTGGGGGAGGATATGGAACTTGTGGTGCGTATCAGGCGGTATATGGCAGAACGGAACCTGGATTACAAAGTGGAATATATTCCCGATCCGCTATGCTGGACCGAGGTGCCGTCGGACCTGAAAAACCTGGCACGACAAAGAAGCCGGTGGACTCGTGGCACCATCGAGACATTGTACACCCATCGGAAATTATTTTTCAACCGAAAATACGGAAAGCTGGGAACCATGGGTTATCCCTACTGGCTGTTTTTTGAATGGATGGCACCCATCGTTGAGTTTATCGGAATTCTTTGGTTTGCCACACTGGCGATTATGGGAAGACTGAATGTCCCGTTTTTCCTGTTACTACTCGGTTTTGTCTATTTCTTCTCTGTCTCACTCTCCATCTGGTCGGTGCTCTTTGAAGAAATTACATTTCATAAATATGAAAAGCGAAGGGATGTGCTGAAATTGATCCTCACGGCTTTCCTCGAACCATTTTTTTACCATCCGGTTGTACTTGTGATGAATATCAAGGGTAATATAGACAAACTGCTCAAGAAAAATACCTGGGGCAAAATGGAAAGGGAGGGGTTTTCGAAGAAGGGTAGAAAGTGAATGGGGGAGATTTGGCTGTGTCCTTCGTATGGGACTTTTTTTAACCACAGAGGAAGTCTGAACCAGAATGCGTCAGATGGGACCGGGATGGGTCAGATGAGGGCGGTATTCAATGTTTGGGACCTTTTTTTTAACCACAGAGGAATCAGACCAGCAAGCTGGCACAGAGTTTAGGGCA
>JBBDIE010000079.1:0-2484 GCA_040880545.1 Bacteroidales bacterium
GGGAACGTATGGGAATGGTGCAGCGACTGGTACCGTCCCGATTACTATGCGGAACTTGCAAAAAAAGGTGTTGTTACTGATCCGCAAGGACCCGACAAACCTTACGATCCCATGGAGCCCTATGCCATGAAGAAGGTGGTAAGGGGTGGATCATTTCTCTGCACGGACCAGTACTGTTCAGGTTTCAGAAATTCGGCAAGGATGAAAACCAGCTGGGATACAGGGTTGGAACATACAGGATTCCGATGCGTTTTATCGGCAGAGTAGTTGGTATTATTCGATTTTCACACCCATTACCAAAATATCATCTACCTTGGGGTAACCGATGCACCATGCTTCAATTTCTTCATCCATTAACCATTTCTGCCGTTCCATGGTCTCTTTGTGTATGGATAACAGGAACTCCCGGAATTGCTGATATTTGTACTTTTTACCCCTGGGTCCGCCAAACTGGTCGGGGAAACCATCCGAGAACAGGTATAACTGATCTCCCTTCCTGGTTTTTATGTCATGGTTTGTATACCCTGTGGAGCCTTCCATGTCACTTCCTATACTCAGGTTATCGGCGCGTATATTCCTGATTTCCCCGTTATTGATGATGTACAATGAATTATATGCTCCGGCATATTGAAGCGCACCTGAGGCAGGTTCATATATACATAAGGAGATATCCATGCCGTCCATGGAGGAGGTCTCATGGCCCGATGGTCCCTGGTGCAGCGATTCCCTGATCCTGTTACTCAGGTAGGTCAGCATCGTGGAAGCTTTAAACTGATCGATTGATTTGACAATGTCGTTCAGTGCACTCATTCCAAGCATGCTCATGAACGCCCCCGGGACCCCGTGCCCGGTGCAGTCGCCCACTGCAAAAAAGATATGTCCATTCCTCTGGGCCACCCAGTAGAAGTCTCCGCTGACAATATCCCTGGGTTTATTAAGAATAAAGTGTTCGCCCAGGATCTCATCCAGGTTCGATTTCGGGGGCAGGGCCGCCGATTGGATGCGATGTGCATACCGGATACTTGCCTGGATCTCCTCATTCTGAACTTCGATCTGGTCGCGCTGCTGTTGCGCCATATCACGTTGGGCCTCAATCTCTTCCTTTTGTGTTTCAAGCTCTTCATTCTGGGTCCTGATCTCTTCTGTGCGACGGTTCACTTCCTCTTCAAGCTCTTTTTTCGTCCTTTGCAGGTAAGCCAGCCTCATTCTTATATAGACATAAATGCCCAGGATGATCAGTATCACAACAGCACTAATAAACCACCACGTTTTCCAGAAGGGTGGCTTAATAGTAAAGGAGAATGAAGCATCCTCCGAACCTGTCCAGGTTTTCCCGTCGATACTTACCTGGGCCCTGAAATCAAATTTTCCGGGTGGTAGTTTTGAATAGGTAAAGGGTTGTGCCAGGTCCGAATAGGTCCAGTTAAGATCATACCCTTCCAGTTTATACCGGTAGGAGAGGACTTCCGGATTTTTAAACCAGAGCCCGGTATATTCAAAGGTGAAATTATTTTCGTTGTACCTGAATTTTAACCCGGACCTGGTCACCTTGGTATTATACAGTTTGACGGTGGAGAGAAATATTTTCGGGGTATCGCTTATTTGATCCAGGTAATCGGGGTTGTACTTAATGATACCCGTCTCTGTACCTATCCAAATCTGCCCTTGCTTATCGGTAAAAACGGAATTAAGAATAGGATACCTGTATGCCAGTCCGGTATTTTCACCAAACTCCATGATTACACCTGAACCGGGTTTGAAGAATTTGATTCCCTGGTTGGAAATAATAACCAGGTTGTTCAATTTGTCAAATATGATTGATTGAATTTCTTTAAAGGTGATGCCCTGTCCGGTTCCGTATTCCCGTATAGTGTCGTTTAGGAACAGCAGGATCCCCTTGTCGTTGGTGTTGAACCAGGCATTCCCTGACGAGTCGATGGCTATGCCATATAGCTGGGGAAAATTGTAATCTGTTTGCAGAAGATATATCACCTCACCTTCAGAGATATAAGCTGGTGAACCGAGGGATCCTGCTATCCATACTTTGCCTTGATTGTCATCCTTCGTAGCATAGATATAACTGTGATTCAGTGTTTCGTCCTGAAAATTGATGATACGGTTTAATCCGGTATGATAAGTTGAGACACCTCCACCCAGTGTGGAGAAGAAAATCAGGCTGTCATTGCCAGAAATATGTATCACATTGTTGTCAAAAAGTCCGTTGCTGGTTTGGTAATTTATAATTCGTTCACCTGCAGCCGAAAATTTATATACACCGAATCCATAGGTACCTGCCCAGATATTACCTTCACTATCCATGTAGAGCGAAATAAAATTTTGCCCTTCCAGTCCGGAAAGTTCAGACAAATTGCTCCAGGTGAGGGATCCAAATTCATTTGCTTCACCTTTATAGAGCCCCGCCTCTCCACAAACCCAGTAATTTCCCTGTTGGTCAATGGTGAAACTATAGACTATTTCGAATGG
>JBBDIE010000079.1:2584-4681 GCA_040880545.1 Bacteroidales bacterium
GTGATGTTGTCATCGGCAAGACTGTCGGCTGTGGTGAATTGCTCCAGGTTAATACCATCATACCTGAAAAGCCCTTTGCCATCGGTTCCGAACCAGATCCATCCCCTGGGATCCTGGAACACAACGTTCACATTGTAATCTTCCCGCCCGGGAAAGAGCGGAATTTTTTTCAGAAACGGGGTTTGGGATATCCCATCTGAGAGAGGTATAAGAACCAATAATGTAGCCAGAATCGTATAAAATTTTAGGAAACGCATATTATCTTGGATCCAGTGTCAGGTTAATTTCAACCTTGATCTCTTCTGCAATTTTCTTGTTAACAATGGAAGGTATGGTAATGTTGTGATCATCAAGAAATACAGTAAAATCAGCCATGACATGAATCTGGTTGTTCCGGTTATCCAGTGTACAGCGGATGATCCTGTCAAATTCAACTCCATGGATCGTAAGTTTTCCTTTTGCCCTGATGGTTTGTTTTCCGGGCTGCGACAGATCAACCTCTTCAATGATCTTTCCCCGGAAAGTGGACATGGGATACAGTTCACTTTCCATGTAATCTTCATTAAAATGGGTACGTTGCAGCGAACTGTTGAATCCCTCGAAACTCCGGGAGGGCACCTGAAACGAGAAACTCCTGTCGGCAGAACTTAAAGCCCCGGTAAGTTCTCCCGATGCTGCTTTAATCAGTTCCAGGGGTGCGTCGGAGACAAAGTTTACCTTTCCTTTCCGGCATACGTACAATTCCTGCGCATGACAAAAAGTGATTGTCATGGCAAGCATTAACAAGGTCGTGGTAATTTTTCTCATAATACTCAATATATATTTTTCCTGTTTTCACCCAAATTAAACACCCTGGATATATTAAAGCCAAAATAGATAAATCCATCCAGCCATTCTCCTGTGGTTTCGGCGATAAACCCACGGGCGATCATTGATTTTGAGTTGGTAAACTGCAATTGAAACACATGTCCGCCGGTTTCAATATCAAAACCCAGCGAAAGGCTGTTTACATAATCATCGGCAGTTTTCCCGGGGAAAAGGTAGTAATATTCCCCGTTTACCGAAATTTTTCTTGAGATCTTATACCTGCCGCCGATGCCCGTTGCAAATATATTGTTTTGATCCTCCGGTGCCGGTACCAGGTTTTTATGCACATACGAGGGGGTGAGTTGAAGGGATAGTTTCTGCGAAAATTTCCGGGCAATGAGCAGTTGGGTAGCATAGGATAATCTGGATGAGAAGAGGTTCTCCCGGTCGGGATCTTCCCATTTTAAGGTTTTTATGTACGCGGCTGAGTAGATACCAACAGAAACGGGCATGTTTGTGGTACCGGTTTGTTGTCTTAGCAACCTGATTTTCAGTCCTCCATCAAATGTTTTTTCGTAGGAACTTCGTCCCAGGGAAAGTGCAGCCATATCACCAATTCCATATTCAAAACCAAACCGCGTGGTGGCCTGGTCGATCCCGAAAAGCTCGTAGACTCCCAGGTTCACAGCTCCGAAACGGTGGGAGATTTTAAAATTCAGATCGCCGTTTTCCGGTATCTCCACAGATTGCCCGTTGATGATGGTAGTGCCTTTGAATGTTCCGAAGGTATATTGTGGTGCACTGTATTCTGAAAGGCTGTTTAGCAGGCTGTCGAGGTTTTGGGCATGCAACTGGCCCGCGATGGCCAGGCATAATAAATAATAGAAAATAGATTTTCGATTCATGATATTCAATTTTCCGGGGCGCCGTTATCCAGCCATATATTGATCTTTTTCAGGTCGCATTCATTTAATTTGGGGCTGTCGTAAGGCATGGGAATATAACCGGGAAGGTGATTCACAACCCCTCTGAGCCTCCCGTCGTTTACCACTACCATTTCAGCTTCGTAACTGTCGTGTCTGACATTTTTATATGCCGTTTCCGGGCCGTGACAGATCACACAATTATTTTGCAGGATCTCTGCAATGTCCGATTCCCAGGTTATATGAATGGTATCACATTCAACTTCGCCATAGAGGTCCAGTTCGTTGTTATTTTCACACGACAACTGCGATAATCCTATTACAAATAATGCCACGAAACTTAAAAAGAACAGTTTTTTAGTCATCG
>JBBDIE010000080.1:0-30014 GCA_040880545.1 Bacteroidales bacterium
TACTAGTGGCAAAAAGGAAACTATATTTATTTTTCATATTTGATAAGAAAGCGTTAAGTGCAAGGCATGCGATGACTGTTTTGAAGTCGGACATCATGCAGTAATTATCGTATTCTTACAACCAATAATTTTTACATTTATGAGTACCATATTGGAGATCAGCAATCTATCCAAATCCTACCGGTCCGTAAAAGCGGTTAAAAACCTCTCCCTCCGGATAGAACAGGGGCAATCGTACGGTCTGCTGGGGCCCAACGGGAGCGGAAAAACCACCACACTATCTGTAATTGTTGGTATTTTAAGGCAAGATACCGGGACATACAGCTGGTTCGGGGAATTACCCAGGCCGGAACAGCGTACAAAGATCGGTTCGCTGATTGAAACACCCCATTTCTATCCTTACCTTACCCTGGAAAAAAACCTGAGGATCATCTGTAAAATCAAAAAAATCGGCGATGATGATATCGACACCGTACTTACAGAGACAAAACTTTATGATCGGAGACACTCCAGGTTTAAAACCCTGTCGCTTGGCATGAAACAACGCCTGGGCATCGCTGCCGCTCTGCTTGGCGATCCGCAGGTACTGGTACTGGACGAACCCACAAATGGCCTTGATCCGGAAGGAATCGCTGAGGTACGGGAAACTGTAATGGCACAGGTTGAGAAGGGAAAAACATTGATCATCGCCTCACATATTCTCTCAGAAGTGGAGAAGATTTGCTCCCATGTGGCTATTCTTAAAAAAGGAGAACTGTTAACTTCTGGCTCTGTAAATGAAATACTTACAGAAGATGAAATTGTTGAATTTTCGTGTGCCGACAATGAAAAACTCCAAAAGATACTGGAAACAAGTGAACTGGTTACCGATACCCGGAACGAGAACGGGTTGCTGGTTGCAACACTCGCGCCCGGCAAAAAAATCAGTGACCTGAACAGGTTCGCTTTCGAGAACAAGGTCGTTATCGATCACCTGTTGAGCCGGAAAAAAAGCCTGGAAACACAGTTTCTTGAACTTGTAAAAGAGTAGAAAATGAAAAAATTAATCCGTATTGAACAGATAAAAATTTTCAACTACGCCCCGTTCCGGATATTACTTGGCCTCTATGTAGTTGCCATTGTACTGGGCCTGGTGATCTATCCCCTGCTGGACAAACAGATTCCTGTAATATCCCTGAGCGATGTGTTCCGGTTTCCGGATGTATGGCCGTTTATGACATGGATCACGGAACCATATAATATTCTGCTGGCACTGATTGTCATCATGATCACCACCAACGAATTCACAAACCACACCTTTAAAACACAGGTAATATTCGGACTTGGACGTAAGGAGCTGCTTACACAGAAGATCGTACTGATTATATTTCTGGCAACCCTGGCCACTGTGCTGATTGCGCTGACTTCTGTGCTTCTGGGGCTGACCTACAGTTATAAACTGACCTTCAGGATATTGTTGGAAAATTCGTGGATGCTCCTGCCCTACTTTCTCTCGTCGGTTACCTATATGATATTCGGACTCTTTTTCGCACTGATCATTAAAAACACCGCTTTATCCATCCTGAGCTTTATCGGACTGAGATCGTTTGTGGAACCAGTACTGTTCCTGATCTTTCGCGAAAATGAGCTCAGATGGTTCTTCCCCATGCGGGCCAATACCAGGCTGACCCCGCTGCCCAACCTGCTGGAAATATTCCAGAAAAAAATGGATGCTTCTCAGCCAATTGATGAAGCATCCATTGATATCCTGCCCAAAGGACTTCCCCTCTGGATAAATGTACTGGTTGTTTTAGGGTACCTGTCCCTTGTGATCTTCTTTTCCTACAGAATTATGGAAAGAAAGAGGTTGACGTAAAGGGGGGCCGGTGATGGATGATCCTCAACTCCTGCTGTCAAGTGCATCCCGCAATCCATTTCCAACCAGGGTAAAGGCCAGCACCATCAGCATTATTGCAAAGCCAGGGATAAAGGCCAGATACCCCATATTTACAATAATATACCCGTAATGTTCCTTGATCATCCCTCCCCATGTTGGAACTGGGGGCTGCACACCTATACCCAGGAAACTAAGCCCTGCCTCCAGTAGGATCGCTGTTGCAAAATTGGCTGCAGAAATAATTATCACCGGGGAGAGGACATTCGGAATTATATGCCGGAAGAGTATTCTTCCTGGCCGCATTCCCACAACAACGGCTGCTTCAACATACTCCTTTTCGCGCACGGATAGAACCTGGCCGCGAACAACCCTTGCCACTTCCACCCACATGGTTAATCCCACAGCAATGAAAACCTGCCAGTATCCTTTTCCCAGTACCAGGGTTATGGAAATGACCATCAGTAGTGTTGGCACCGACCAGACCACGTTCACCAGCCACATGATCAGCTTATCGATCCACCCCCTGAAATAACCGGCGATTCCCCCCAGCAATATTCCCAGGAATACCGATATCAGTACCGCGATAAAGCCCACAGCCAGGCTTACCCGGGTACCAAGAATCATGCGACTCATCATATCCCGTCCAAACCTGTCAGTACCCAGTAAAAAAAATTTCTTCACCAGATGCTTTTCAATCACAATCTCTTTCAGATCATCGATCTTGCCGGTAATCACCTGGTCAGAATCCACACGGTTTAACCGGTAGGTTCCTTCAGAAAAGCTGTAGCCCGATTTTTCAATAGGGAAGCAGACATCCGCAAGCAAATATTCGGAATAAAACTGGTCATCTTTGTATTTTGAATACTCCCGGATGACGATCCTGTCCGCTTCAAACCTGTAATCGCTGAAAGGTACCATGGTATAGACTGGTCTCTTTCCCGTAAAGATCGATTTAATGAATCCCTGTTGTTCACCCTTCCTGTTTATGGCCACCTTAAGAAAATCACAGGTAAATCCCGGCTTTTCAAGGGCAATTTCAAGGATCTGGGAATTGGCATGGGGCGTCTTGTCTGGACTGATCATATAACCCCCGATGGAGGTAAGTACGGCCACCAGGATAAATAGTAATCCGCCGACGGAAACCGGATTCTTCTTAAACCTTATCCAGGCCAACTGGACGGGGGATATACCTGATTTATTCAAAACCTGCTGCTCTTTTTCAATGTATAGGCATGTTCCACCGGCGCCAAACTATGTATAACTTCTCCCTTTCCATTGATATCTTCCTGCCATAGAACTGATGCCCGCTAATGTGATATAAAAATAGTAAAATATCGCTGCCAATGGAAACAACCAAAGCAGCCTTTTCCTTCTGAACATCACAGCTGTCTGGTACAGCAGTATAAACTCAACGCCCGTTTTTAACAGCCATGAGATCAAAAACAGCCAGGGCATCCATACGATCAAGAATGACCCGGCAAAAAAACAGGTCATAACTGTATTGGCCGTCCAGATTAAAAACGCAAGATACAGCAGTTCCCGATCGTGATAATACCTGGATTTGGAGCCCCATCTGACCCTTTGCCTGAAAAATGATGCTGGATCACCAGTAGGAGAAGCTGTTACAAGGAGTTTATTCGAAGTGAAAAACAAGATTTCCCTGTTCCTTTTTTTAGCCTGTAATAACAAAAAAATATCGTCGCCAGATGCAGTTGGTATCCCCAGAAGATCATGCTTTACCGCTTCATAAAAAGATTTCCTGTAAGATAGATTGGCGCCACTGCACATGACCGGTTTTCCTATCAGTCCGGAGGCGATACCGGCCCCAGTGAGACTCATCAATTCAAGGGATTCGACCATGTTCCATAATCCCGCTCGCTCCCCTGCCAGTACTGGTCCTGCAATCACGTCCGCATCGCCAGAACCTGCCATGGAGGCATGCCCGGAAATAAAACCTGCCGGAATTCTGCAATCGGCATCGGTCTGAATGATCCAGGTCCCTGTGGCCTCTTCACATCCTCTGTTGATTGCCTTCTTTTTCCCGGCCTCCTGTTCCCCCAGAGAAAAAAACTTAATATTTTTTACCCTGCTGCAGACTCCCCCCAGAAAAACAGCCGATCCATCCTCTGAATGATCATCAACAAAAATTACCTCATAATTAGGAGAGGCATAATCCTGGAGGGATAGATCATGCAGAAAATTTTCCAGGTGCTCCATCTCATTTCTTACAGGAATAACCAACGATATTTTCAGTTGATTGGAGGGCAATCCGGTAGGCGGAACACAAGATGCCTTTTTAATGGCCAGGCCATACCTGCCTATTTGCAGGCAATATAGCAGTACGATTGCCAGTCCGGTAATGGCAAGCAGAACAGCAGCCATCACCCCAGTTTACTTTCGAGTAACCTGAAAAGATCCGGGAAATTGATGGGTTTGGTAATGAAATCCGTACAACCTGCCTCCATACAGGCCGTCCTGTCATCTTCAAAAACATTGGCAGTGGCTGCAATTACCGGAATCTCGGTATTGAATTTACGGATGGTCTTTGTAACCTCCAGACCGTTCATTCCGGGCAGTTGAATATCCATTAATATCAGGAATATGTCCTGGTTGTTTTTAAAAAGTTCCAGGGCAGATAATCCGTCTGCTGCATGCAAAATCTGAAGATTAGATTTTACGAAGTGAGCCTCCATAAGTTTAAAGGACATGTAATTGTCTTCTACAACCAGGATCTTTTGTCCGCTAAATACTTGCATAACAATTTATAAAATGAAAATTTAACCCAGTAAAATACCAACCAGGGTAGCCGACAACAGGGCTGCGAGTGTACCGGCCAAAAGTGCCCTTAACCCCAGTTTGGATAATTGTACCCGTTTACCCGGTGCAAGTGCCCCAATACCTCCGATCTGAATTCCGATGGAAGCAAAGTTAGCAAATCCGCAGAGCATATACACCGACATGATAATCGATTTTGTATCTGTAAACATTCCCGCGTCTTTCATATCCGACAGACTGATATAGGCCACAAATTCCGTCATGATCAATTTCTTCCCCAGCAGTGACCCGGTAAGTGTAATGTCGTCAAAGGGGATACCGATCAACCACATGATGGGCGACAAGCCGTATCCAAGTAAAAATTCAAGGCTGATCTCATCGTATCTGCCGTTGGTAGCCCTATCCACCAATTGATTCAGGGTGGTCCAGTCGCCGATCTTCACAAATATAAAATTGATCAGTGCAATAAAGGCGATAAACACCAGCAACATGGCTGCCACGTTCACCGCCAGCCTTATGCCCTGTGCCGTTCCGTTGGAAATGGCATCCAGTACATTCTTGCCAATATTCTCCTGGGAGATCTGTATGGACTTGTCTGCCTTCTCCGTATTAGGCACCAGTATTTTCGAAATTACCACAACCCCGGGAGCCGCCATAACCGATGCGGCCAGCAGGTGTTTGGCAAAAATCAATTCCTGAACCTTGTCACCGCCCCCCAGGAATCCGATATAGGCGGCCAGTACTCCTCCCGCCAGGGTAGCCATGCCACCCGACATGACCAGGAGCATTTCCGATTCGTTCAGCTTCTCCAGATAGGCCTTGATCATCAGGGGAGACTCAGTTTGTCCCAGAAAGATATTCCCTGCCACCGAAAGACTCTCCGCACCCGATAGTCCCATGGAACGGGACATCAGGTAACCCAGTCCACGAACAATGTACTGTATCACACCCAGGTAAAAAAGTACACTGGTAATGGCCGAAAAAAAGATAATGGTTGGCAGAATATTTATGGCAAATGTCTGAAGTGGTTTGGCAATCTCGCCTTCCGGGCCGCTTCCGAACAGGAATTCGGTTCCCACACTGGTAAAAAAGAGAATCTTTACAAAGATCTTGCCCACAAACTCGAACACAGACTGGAGCACAGGCATATACAGAATCCCGATTGCCAGCAGCAACTGAATTACCAGCCCGACACCCACGGTTCTCCAGGAAATCGCTTTACGGTTTTTACTGAAGGCCCAGGCGATGGCGATCAATACAATCATGCCAAGAAGACCGCGTAAAATTCTGGTAAGGCTGAAGTTAAAGCCCACCCTGTCGGGAATCATATTGGTGAAGCCCGTTTCGGCTGCTTCAACGATGGTATCGGAATTGATGGCTGCTGTTTGCTCTATGGCATGTGTGGTATCAGATTGAACGGTGTCGGGGGTATTCGGATACAGCGGAACTGCAATCAGGCCTGCCAGGAGAAGGCAGCTTGCGAGGATTTTTCTCATATCGATCGTTTATTCTTTCTTCCGGCGTTTGATCTCATCCCGAATCTCTGAAGCTTTTTCATAATCTTCATTTAACACTGCTTTTTCAAGCATCTTCTTCAGGGCCTCCAGCGCCTGTCCGCTTAAATCTGTACGTTTCCTTGGTTCAGGAATTTTAAAATCGGACTCATCTTCCACCTGTGGACCCTGTTCCACGGTCTCATCATCCACATCCTTTACCGAATCAAAATCAAGCACGATTCCCGCCTTATCCACTATCTCCTCAGTTGTATAAATGGGGCATTTAAACCGAAGTGCCAGTGCAATGGCATCAGATGTACGTGCATCCAGTGTGATCATACGGTCTCCGTTATCAAACAGAACATTGGCAAAGAATACACCCTCTTCCAATTTATGAATATTTACCTCAACCAGCCGGATACCGAAAGAGTCGGAAAATTTTTTGAACAGATCATGGGTAAGTGGCCTGGGTGGATTCAGTCCTTCCAACTCAATGGCAATGGCCTGCGCCTCAAAACCCCCAACGATAATTGGAATTCTTCGGGCCCCCTCCTCTTCAGCCAATACAAGCGCATAAGCCCCCGATTGCGTCTGACTATAAGAAATTCCAAGCACGTTCAGTTTTATTTTCCCCATTCCTGATTTCAAAGATTACTTTGGTTTCTGATCAACCCCCCTGTTACAAATACAAATGTATATAACACGATAGACTCAGCAAAATTAAAATTTTTACCAAGGAATCATCGATTTATGACCGTTAATTTCTCCCCCGATGTTAACCAGCATGCACAATTGTTATGGTTTTGTCCATCAGTAGAATAATTTTTTAGTAATTCTTTGTCATATCTTGCAAACTTTTCTATCTTTGCAGACCGAATTTGAAAACACTGAAAACTAACAGATAATGTACGCAATCGTTGATATCGCCGGACAGCAGTTCAAAGTTGAAAAAGACCAGAAACTGTTTGTGCACAGATTGGAAGGTGAGGCAGGGAGCAAGGTCTCTTTTGACAGGGTATTACTCATTGAAAATGGTGGGAAGATCACCTTTGGGAATCCGGTGATCAAAGATGCTGCTGTTACAGCCAACCTGGTAGAGCATGTAAAAGGTGATAAAGTACTGGTTTTTAAGAAAAAGAGAAGAAAAGGCTATCGGAAATTGAATGGCCACAGGCAGTATCTTACCAGGATTGAGATTACAGATATCAATGAAAAGGTAGTGAAGAAGGCCGCTGAATCGAAAAAAGAGGAGGCCCCGAAAGCTGCAGCATCCAAACCGGCTGCCAAAGCAGCAACTGCTGAGAAGAAAGCGCCAGTTGCCAAAGTTGCAGCAACCAAGCCAGCTTCCAAAGCTGCTGAAACAAAAGCAACCGCTGCCAAGAAGCCAGCTGCTAAAAAGCCAGCCACCAAAGCTGCTGCAGATAAGAAAACAACTGCAACCAAATCAACTGCAGCTAAAAAGCCTGCGGCAAAAAAACCTGCAGCACCTAAGAAAGATAGCGGCGATAAAGCGGCAGATAAAAAATAATATTCAGAACAATAAAAAATATAAGTTATGGCACATAAGAAAGGGGCCGGTAGTTCAAGAAACGGGCGCGAATCGGAAAGCAAAAGACTGGGCATCAAAATTTACGGGGGCCAGGAAGTTACTGCCGGAAATATTATTGTTCGGCAGCGGGGTACTGTACACAATCCGGGTCCTAATGTGGGCATGGGTAAGGACCATACCCTCTACGCACTCATCAACGGAAAAGTAAAATTCCAGAAGAAAACTAACAACAAATCGTTTGTTACTGTTGAGCCACTGGAAAACTAAGTTCAATAAGTAGAAAAACATTTTAAATATTCACCTGTAATCAGCTACCTTTATAGCAGATTACAGGTTTTTTTATACCATATAACTTATGCTTACGATTCCATTCATCAGGGATAACCGCGTAAAGGTGATCCAACAACTTACAATTAAAAATTTTGATGCAGCAGCCCTCATCGACCGGCTCCTTGAAGCCGATATCATACGCAGGGAAAATCAGGTGAGGACCAATGAGTTGCAGGCGGAGATGAACCTGGTCAGCAAAGAGATCGGACAACTTATCAAAAACGGGGAGCAGGAAAAGGCGACCATGGCCAGGCAGCGTACATCAGACCTGAAGGAGGCCATTAAAGAGCTCTCCTCGGGTATGCAGGAGGCGGGCGATCTGATCGCCGATTTGCTGGTTCAGATACCCAATGTCCCCCACGAACTGGTACCACCCGGGAAGTCGGAGGCCGACAACCAGTTGATCCGGCAGGGGGGAGAAATGCCAAAACTACCGGCCGATGCAATGCCCCACTGGGAAATTGCAAAGATTTATGACATTATAGACTTTGACCTGGGAGTAAAACTTACCGGTGCCGGTTTTCCGGTTTACAAGGGAGCAGGCGCCAGGCTTCAGCGTGCATTGATCTCCTATTTCCTGGATCGCAACACCCAGGCAGGCTATACAGAAATATTACCCCCGCTGATGGTCAATGCGGATTCCGGTTTTGGAACAGGGCAACTCCCCGACAAAGAGGGACAAATGTACCATGTGCAGTCCGATGATTTTTACCTGATCCCCACAGCCGAGGTACCTGTTACCAACATTTACAGGGATGTGATCCTGGAAGAGCCACAATTGCCGATAAAGAATACCGCCTATACACCATGTTTCCGGCGGGAAGCCGGATCGTACGGAAAGGATGTGCGCGGACTCAACCGAGTTCACCAGTTTGATAAGGTGGAAATCGTGCAGATCCAGGCGCCGGAGAAAAGTTACGGGGCGTTGGAGGAAATGGTAACGCATATTGAGTCACTGATCAATGAGCTGAAGCTTCCCTACAGAATTGTAAGGCTTTGCGGAGGTGATCTCAGTTTTACATCGGCCATGACCTACGATTTTGAAGTATTTGCCGCAGCCCAGAGTAAATGGCTGGAAGTCAGCTCGGTATCCAATTTCGAATCATACCAGGCCAACCGATTGAAATTAAGGTACAAAAAAGAGGGTGAGAAAAAACCGATGCTGGCCCATACCCTCAACGGGAGTGCTTTGGCACTGCCCAGGATCGTTGCCTCCCTGCTGGAAAATAACCAGACTGAAAAGGGCATTATGGTGCCTGAGGTACTGATCCCATACATGGGAACCGATATGATCACTAAATAAACTACCTGCGTGGGGAACTCCAGTAACCAGTCGAAAGCCTATTTGTACGCAATACTTGCCGTGCTTTTCTGGTCCACTGTACCCACCGCCTTTAAGCTGGGTTTAAGGTTTCAGGACAATTACCAGATGGTCACCGGGGCGGCCATTGTATCCACAGTGGTTCTCGGAATGGCCGTACTGCTCCAGGGTAAGCTGAAAATCCTCGGAACACTGAAGGGAAGGGATTTCCTGCGTTCCGCCCTGTTGGGTATGCTCAATCCTGCCCTCTATTACCTTGTGCTGTTCCGTGCATACAACCTGCTTCCCGGACAGGTGGCCCAACCCCTGAACATGACCTGGCCCATTGTGCTGGTATTGATCTCTATCCCCTTGTTGCATCAGAAAATCGGATGGTTAAGTATCCTCTCCATGATCATCAGTTTTGCAGGAGTGATCGTGCTTTCACTGCAGGGTGGAAACCTGTTCAGCGAAGATTCCAATTTGCTGGGTGTGATTTTGGCCCTGGCCACCGCCGTACTCTGGGCCTTCTACTGGATTTTCAACATGAAGAACAGGATCGATGATGTGGTTGGACTGTTCCTGATCTTCGCCTTTGCCTCCCTGTACCTGCTGGCCGGCGGAATTTTCAGGGACCCGGGGTTGCCTGTGGGGCCGGAGGCGTGGGCCGCTGCATTCTATATTGGCATCTTCGAAATGGGTCTGGCATTTGTACTGTGGCTAAAGGCACTTCAGCTTTCAACCACTACTGCCAGGATATCCAACCTGGTTTTTATTGCACCATTTATCAACCTTATCTTCGTTCACTACATCCTCGGTGAAAGCATCTATATTTCCACTATATTTGGAATTATACTCGTGGTATCAGGAATCATTATTCAAAACAGAGCACAGCATAGCAATGGCCCAGCCTGACAGGATCATATTAGGTATAGACCCCGGAACAACCATCATGGGATTTGGCGTGCTGGATGCCACGGGCAAAAATCCGGGTTTCATCGACATGGGAATGCTGGATCTCAGGAAAGAGGGTGATCATTACCAGAAACTGAACGCCATCTTCCGGTCCACTGTGAAATTAATCGAGAATTATGCACCCATGGAGCTGGCCATCGAAGCTCCCTTTTATGGTAAAAATATTCAGTCCATGCTCAAACTCGGGAGAGCACAAGGGGTGGCCATTGCCGCGGCCCTCTCTATGGATCTGCCTGTATTTGAATATGCCCCCCGGAAGATCAAACTGGCCATTACCGGTGGCGGACAATCATCCAAAGAGCAGGTAGCGGGGATGCTGGCACGGATGTTCATGATCAAAAATATGCCCGACAATCTGGATGCCACAGACGGACTCGCGGTTGCAGTGTGTCATTTTTATGAAAAAGGATCGCCACAAAAGAAATCAACCGTTAAAAACTGGGAAGATTTTGTCAGAAAAAACCCGGGAAGGGTAAAGTAAAAACAATGTACTGTCTCCTCTGTAGTTAAAAAAAGGCCCCTGCAATGGAATCCTGGTAGTCACCAACCAGCTACCGGCAACCTCGCTCCATCTTGAATGTTGAAAACAAACAGTCAGCTTAACTCCCCGGTGATTTTTGCTGCGATTTCCCCGAACTCCTCCTCACTCAACTTCAGCTTGGGTTTACTGAATTCTATGTCATACAGATCATTGATCGGACAAAGGTGGATATGGGCATGAGGCACTTCCAGCCCCAGTACAGCGATCCCTACACGCTTGCAATCCATTGTTTTATCGATGGCCAGCGCCACTTTTTTGGCAAATTTCATCATATCCCCCAGCAACGCATCCTCCAGGTTAAAGAGATAATCCTCTTCTACCTTGGGTACCACCAGGGTATGCCCTTTGGCCAGTGGGTTGATATCGAGAAAGGCGAAGAATCGCTCATCTTCGGCTATTTTGTAACATGGAATTTCTCCATTGATGATCCTGGTAAAAATGGAAGCCATGGTGAATGATTTTACATGGATATATCCATGATTTCAAATGTAATATCTCCGGATGGCACCTTAATTTCGGCCACCTCTCCAACTTTTTTACCCAGGAGACCCCGGGCAATAGGGGTAGTTACTGCAATCTTTCCGGCTTTTATATCCGATTCGCTTTCGGACACAATTGTATATTCAACGATCTTATCAGTCTTGCGGTTTTTGATTTTCACCTTGTTCATGATCTGAACCTTACTTGTGTCGATCATCGATGTATCAAGGACCCTGGCGCTTACAACCATCTCTTCGAGTCTGGCAATTTTCATCTCCAGCATTCCCTGAGCCTCTTTCGCTGCATCATATTCGGCATTCTCCGACAAATCGCCTTTATCTCTCGCTTCTGCAATTTGCTCTGAAATTGACGGACGTTCAACTTTAACCAGATGCTCCAGTTCTTTCTTAAGTTTCGCCAGTCCCTCTTCGGTCATATATGACACATTTGACATAGCTTTTTCCTCCATGATATTAATACATTAAAAACAAAAAAAGAATCCCGTTTGGCCCGGAACTCTTTAACGTCACAAAGTTATGAAATAATTAGTATTCTTTCCTGTTAATTATGGATGAATAAATCACAGCCGTACCCAGATCGAAATCACTCACAATATCATAATAATCCGGATAATTCATATCATCGATATCTATAACATCTAATACACCCTGATCCTGATTGGCCGCATCCTCCCGGATCTGATCCAGGTTCTCCTGCTTTTCAGGATCCAGAATTCCTGCATAATGACTGTAATGATCTGTAACTTGGGCGGGGGTCTCTTCTTCATATTGTTCCCCAAAGCCGTCATATTCGGCCTCTTCTTCCTGGTAGATTGTCTGTACGGGAGGTTCGGCGGCACTGGTTTCGTACGACCGCTGGTCCTTAACCTCTTTCGATTCATCAATAAAGCCTTCAATCCGCTCTTCCAGTGTTTCAAAGAAACCCCTGGATTCATGCGTTCCATCAGTACCAGCGTGATCCCGGGCATGCCGCTTCTTATTACCTAAAGCACCCACGATGACCACAATGATCGTGATAATGATATAAATCAGTGTTCCGATGTCAATATCCATCCTTTTAGCGCTTTAGCTGCAATATATTGATGTAATTCTCAGTTAAAAATACAAAAAATAATTAACTTAATTAAGCGAATCCTATCTTTGTGAAATGAAGATGATATTAAACAGGTTTAAAATCCGGTTTTGGATAACCGCCCTTTCATTTCTCGCTGTCACGTGCGAATCGGGAGGCTACCGGATACCGTATGTAAAAGTTGATCTTCATCTCAACATCATCAGTGAACTGGGCAATCCTGCCCTTCATTCTCATACACCCACCGATGGCGGGGTAAACGGACTCATTGTCTACCGAGAAGATTACGACCTGTTTCATGTGTACGACCGGACCTGTACCCTGTACCCTGAACATAACAAAGCGGTGGAACCGGATACGGTTTTCGATGGTGTATACACCTGCCCGGAGTGCAGTTCTCAATTCCTGATATCCTTCGACGAAGCCCAACCGATCGGCGGACCGGCCGTTTACTCCCTGCATAAGTACTACTCCACGGTTGATGGTGATTTACTGCATGTTTATAATTATTAATCACCAGTTACCTTACAACCGGCTCCTGGCCTAATACCTGTAATGTTCGGGCTTATATGGCCCTTCCGTTGAAACGCCCAGGTAGGAAGCCTGGTCATCGGTAAGTTTAGTCAGCTTCACCCCCAGTTGCTCCAGGTGCAGCCTGGCAACCTCCTCATCGAGCCTTTTGGGTAGCATGTATACGCCCAGCTCATAATCATTTTTCCACAGGTCAAGCTGTGCCAGTGTCTGGTTTGAAAATGAGTTACTCATTACAAATGACGGGTGGCCGGTGGCACAACCCAGGTTTACCAGTCTTCCCTCGGCAAGCATAAAGATCGCGTGTCCGTCTTCAAAAATATATTTGTCCACCTGGGGCTTAATGTTTACCCGCTTCACATTATCCAGGCTGTTCAGTTTGTCAACCTGTATCTCATTGTCGAAATGGCCAATATTACATACAATCGCCTGGTCCTTCATGGCTTCCATGTGTTCGGTGGTAATAATATCTTTGTTTCCGGTTGTGGTGACAAAAATATTTCCTTCCTGCAGTGCCTCTTCCAAGGTAGTTACCTGATATCCTTCCATGGCCGCCTGCAGTGCGCAAATCGGATCAATTTCGGTAATAATAACACGTGCCCCGTATGATTTCATAGAATGTGCACACCCCTTGCCCACATCACCATATCCTGCCACAACAACCACTTTACCAGCCACCATTACATCGGTGGCCCTTTTGATACCATCTGCCAGTGATTCACGACAGCCGTAAAGGTTATCGAATTTGGATTTGGTCACTGAATCGTTTACATTGATGGCCGGGAAAAGCAGTTCATCCTTTTCAAGCATCTGGTACAGTCTGTGAACGCCGGTAGTGGTCTCCTCAGAAACACCCTTCATTTCTGCAACGGTCCGGGTCCATTTCTGTGGATCCTCCTGCAAAATTCTCTTCAATGTGGATAAAACCACCTGCTCTTCTCTGTTGGAGGCCTTCACATCCAGTACGGAACCATCCTTTTCAGCAGCAAATCCTTTATGTACAAGTAATGTTGCATCACCACCATCATCCACAATCAGGTTTGGCCCTTTACCATCAGGGAAGGAGAGTGCCTGGGCGGTACACCACCAGTATTCTTCCAGTGTTTCGCCTTTCCACGCAAATACAGGAATGCCGGCTTCAGCAATGGCAGCCGCAGCATGGTCCTGTGTGGAGAAAATGTTACAACTTGCCCACCTTACATCTGCTCCCAATGCCTTCAGTGTCTCGATTAACACAGCCGTCTGGATGGTCATGTGAAGTGATCCCATGATCCTGGCCCCTTGCAGCGGTTTTTCGCTGGCATGTTTTTCACGGATTGCCATTAAACCCGGCATCTCGCGTTCAGCGATTTCAATCTCTTTTCTACCAAACTCAGCCAGCTTTATATCAGCAACTTTGTACGGCAATGATTCAACATACGTCATTGTGTCCATAATAATTTTTTAATTTTCAGTGCAAAATTAATTATTTCCCCGACAAATACGCCCTGATGATGGCCTCATCTTGCTGCAATTGCTCTCTGAGTCCCGCCAGGGTAGGAAATTTTATTTCATCCCGCATTCTTTTACGAAAATGTATAACAACTTCCCGGTCATAAAGATCAAAATCCACATCAAAAAGATGCGCTTCAATGACCTTTACCGGGTTGGCGCTGTCAATGGTCGGCCTGACCCCCACATTCAACATGGCTGGGTACAACGTATCCTCCAACTCAACATGAACCGCGTACACCCCGTCTTTCGGGATCAACTTATAGGCCGATTGAGGATTGACATTGGCCGTGGGATACCCGAGTTCTCTCCCAAGCTGGTTTCCCTGTACTACGGTCCCCTCCAGGTAGTAATCGTAATCAAGCATCATTCTTGTCTTTTCAAGATCTCCCTCAAGAAGTGCATTTCTCACCGATGTGGAACTAATGTTCAGTTCCGCCAATTTGAATTCATCCAGTTTTTCCACGATCAGACCTGCTTTCCCGGCACAGTCCGATAGCCCGTTGGGATTATCCTGTCTGTCCCTCCCGAATGAATTGTCGTACCCCAGCAACAACCTGGAGACATGTAGTTTTTCTACCAGGTATTCTTTCACAAATTCACAGGCGCTCATGGTCGCCAGCTTCTTATCAAAGGGAATGGTAATGTAATGATCCAGTCCCAGCTTACTGAGGTGGTGGATCTTCTCTTCCCGGGAATGAAGAAGCCGGAAATTCCATACATCTTTATCCAGAACGATCCTGGGATGTGGCCAGAGGGTAATAACCACCGACTCCCCTCCACACTCCCTGGCTTTACTGATCAGCGTCTGCAATATATATTTGTGCCCTTTGTGTACACCGTCAAATATTCCGATCGTAACAACCGGATTATTAATTTGTGGCAGGTCATCTATCGTATAAACCTTCATTTTCATACCTGAATTGAGGCACAAATTTAATAATTTTCACGGGCCCCTGTTTCCAATTTTAAATCATTTCCCGAAAACGCCGGAAAGTGGGAAATTTCGTACCTTGACAACCTGTCCAAATAAATGATGGTTTATGAAGATTGTAAAAAATGATCCCTGGTTGACTCCCTATGGCCCAACCATTGAAAAAAGGTACCACATGGTGTTGCAAAAAGAGAAGAAACTGACCAGTCAACTGGCTGATTTGAAGGCTTTTTCAACAGGACATCTCTATTTTGGACTACACAAGGAGGATAAATCGTGGGTATGCAGGGAGTGGATGCCCAACGCCAGCGAGGTACACCTGATCGGCGATTTCAACGAATGGAAGGAGGGGGACGCTTATCGGTTTTCTAAATTACCGGAAGGAAAATGGGAATTGAGGGTTCCTGAGGAGCGGATAAGACACCTGGACAAATACAAATTGAAAGTAAAATGGGAAAATGGTTCAGGTGACCGGATCCCGGCATGGGCTTACAGAACAGTTCAGGATGAAGTGTCTTCCATTTTCAATGCCCAGGTTTGGTCGCCCGATAAACCATATAAGTGGAAACATCCATCTCCTGACATGTCGGATCATCAACCGTTTATATACGAAGCGCATGTTGGAATGGCCACGGAGGAGCACCGGGTGGGAAGTTATTCTGAGTTCAGGGAAAAGGTTTTACCCCGGGTTATCGAAGGAGGATATAACACACTTCAACTGATGGCGATCCAGGAACACCCCTATTATGGTTCCTTTGGGTACCATGTTTCCGGCTTGTTTGCAGCAAGTTCCCGTTTCGGCACCCCTGACGAATTAAAACAACTCATTGATGAGGCCCATAAGCACGGCATCGCCGTAATCATGGACCTGGTACATTCCCACGCCGTAAAGAATGAGCTGGAGGGATTGGGCATGTATGCCGGCGATCCGGGTCAGTTCTTTCACACAGGACAGCGCAGGGAGCATGTTTCATGGGATTCGCTCTGTTTTGATTACGGGAAAAACGAGGTGATACACTTTCTTCTTTCAAATATACACTTCTGGCTGGAGGAGTATCGCTTTGACGGTTTCAGGTTCGACGGGGTAACCAGCATGCTCTATTATGACCATGGTATGAACCGTGACTTTTCATCCTATGATATGTATTTCGACGGCGGTCAGGATGAGGATGCCATAGTATATATGGCACTGGCCAATAATCTTATCCAGATGGTTAAACCCGGTGCGATCTCCATAGCTGAAGATATGAGTGGTTACCCCGGAATTGCTATACCGGTCGATACCGGGGGACTCGGATTTACCCACCGGTTGGCCATGGGTATCCCCGATTACTGGATCAAAACCATTAAGGAGCTCAGTGATGAGGCGTGGAAAATGGGACAGTTGATTCATGAGCTGACCTCCAAAAGAGCCGATGAACAGGTGATCGCTTACACGGAATCACACGACCAGGCCCTGGTTGGAGATAAGACAATAATTTTCAGGTTGATCGATAAGGAGATGTACTGGCACATGGACAAATCCTCATCGAACCTGGTGGTGGACCGGGGTATAGCGCTGCATAAAATGATCCGGTTACTTACCATGACAACCGCTGGCGGGGGATATCTGAATTTCATGGGGAACGAATTCGGGCATCCCGAATGGATAGACTTCCCCAGAGAGGGTAACAACTGGTCGTATCAATATGCCAGGCGCCAATGGTCACTGGCTGAAAACAAAGATCTGAAATATCATCTGCTGGATGAATTCGACAAAGCGGCCATACATCTGACAAGAAATAACAACATTCTTACATCGAAGATCACCCCGGTGAAAATTGACGATAATGACAATATTATCGCCTTTAGCAGGAACAAATTTGTCTTCATCTATAATTTTCACCCAAACATTTCCTATACCGGCTATGGACTGGCCGTACAACAGGGGAAATACAAATGCATCCTATCAACAGATGAAAGTATGTATGGAGGTTTTAACCGCATTGCCATGGATATCGTTCACAGAACGGTACCCGAACCTTCATTCACACCAGAACAGCGGCTGAATCTCTATCTTCCTGCACGATGCGCTCTTGTCATGGAGAAATTACCGGTGGCCGCGGTGAGATAAATCCGGGCTTGCATCTCCCCTAAATCCACCTTACAAGCGGGAGGTCCATTCTATGAGGTAGATCTTCCATTTTCGGAAAGATCCTGAAGCCAACATCATACTGGCCGGAATTTTCTGCCTGCTGCACAATCTCATAGGTTGCAACCGATCCTTCCTGGTGTATACATTCAAGCTCAATTGCGCTGACAGTCCCATGTGTCTGGTTCTTCAGTTCATTCTCTTCAGCCAGTACCATCTCCATGCCAATGTTTTCAGCCGGGATTCCGTTCAGGTCCAGTTTAATTGTACCGGTAAATTCATGTCCGACCTTGAACTCCCCTTTTGTCAGGTCAGGAATATCCATCTCCACCACTCTAATCTCCTTCCACTGATCAATGATCTGCTTCTTGAAATAAGATATCTCCCGTGTTAACCGATAATCATTCTTCATGAGTTTTTTCGATCGTCCATACAATTTGCTATAGTACCGATCGATATAATCGCGTAACATCCGGTTCATCGTAAATTCTGGCGCCACTCCCGAAACTGAGTTTTTGATCACCTTTATCCAGTCTTCCGGCACATCCTGGCTGTTCCTGGCATAGAACTTCGGACCGACCTCATTCTCCAGCAGAGAGTAGATTCTTTCTGCATCCAGTTGGTCCTGTTGTTCCTTATTTTCGAAAGTGCGTTCAAGGGGAAGTGCCCAGCCGGCATCCTCCTTATATCCTTCTGCCCACCAGCCATCCAGTACACTGAAATGGAGGCCGCCGTTCATCACCGCTTTTTCACCACTGGTACCAGAGGCCTCCAGTGGGCGGGTCGGGGTATTGAGCCAGATATCAACCCCGTGAAGCAGCCTTTTGGCCAATTGAATATTGTAATTCTGCAAAAAGATGATCTTTCCGATAAATTCAGGCTTCTTCGATATTTCAACAACCTTCCGGATCAGTTCCTGTCCGGGGAAATCATTTGGATGTGCCTTTCCCGCAAATACAAACTGAATAGGCCGTTCCGGATTGTTTACGAGGGCAGCCAATCGTTCCGGATCGCTGAAGATCAGGTTAGCCCGCTTATAGGTGGCAAACCTCCTGGCAAATCCTATGGTGAGGGCCCGTTCGTCCATAGCATCTGCAATCTCAATCATCAGTTTGGGATCTTCCATAAACCTGGAAGATGCATCTGAGAGGCGTGCCCTGATATAGTTGATCAGCTCACTCCGTTCTTCATTCCTGATCTTCCATATCCGTTCATCCTTCACCTCATGGATTTTGTTCCATAAACTGCGGTCCTCTTGTTTTTCCAAAAAATTCTCTCCGAAAACTTCCAGGTACAGCGCCCTCCACCTGTCGGATAGCCAAGTGGATAAATGTACACCGTTTGTTACATAACCAATATGAAGCTCAGCAGGCAGATACCCCTTCCACATACCTTCAAACATTTCGCGGCTTACTTGCCCGTGTAGTTTGCTTACACCGTTCACCTCCTGTGACAGGTTCAGTGCCAGTACACTCATGGAAAACTTTTCCTGTGAATTATTGTGATTTTCCCTGCCCAGATTCATCAACCGGTTCCAGTCGACGGTGAGCCTTGGAGGGTAATGGCTCATATAGGTCCGCATCATGTTCTCGTCAAAACTGTCGTGTCCTGCCGGTACCGGGGTATGGGTCGTAAACAACGTTGTTGCCCTGACCATCTCACGTGCCTCGGGATAGGTCATGCTTTGCTCCTGGATATACTCCCTTAACCGTTCGAAGCCGGTAAAGGCAGCATGACCCTCATTCAGATGGTACAAGTCCGTTTGAATTCCCAACTCCCTTAGTGCCCTGACACCCCCGATGCCCAGCAGCAACTCCTGTTTAAACCGGTTCTCGTGGTCACCACCATACAGCTTATGGGTCACCTCTCTGTCTACTTGCTTGTTGGCATCAAAATCAGCATCGAGCAAAAACAAAGGGACACGTCCCACCTGTGCCTTCCATATCCTCAGGTTAATGGGACGGCCCGGCAGGACTACCTGTATCGTTCTCCAGTTTCCCTCCTCATCTTTTACGGGGGTCACCGGAATCCTGCTGAAATCCTGGTAATCATCATGGGCCACCTGGGTTCCCGCAGAGGTTACAACCTGGCGGAAATAGCCATACCTGTATAACAGTCCGATACCTACCATATCGTAATTGTAGTCACTGGCCTCCTTCAGGTAATCCCCAGCCAGCAGGCCTAATCCGCCAGAATAGATTTTCAGGGAATTGTGCAACCCGAATTCCATACTGAAATAGGAAACCGATGGCTCATTTTTTCTTTTCGGGGTACCCATATACGACGTATACGCAGCACGTACCTGTTCAAGCCTGCCAAGGAATGCATCATCCCGCTCCAGGCTTTTCAATCGTTCAAAGGATATACGCTCAAGCAGCATGATCGGATTCTCCTCAACCTCTTCCCACAATTCAGGATTCATTGACCTGAACAGATCCACCGCATCCTTGGTCCACGACCACCAGATGTTCCTGGAAAGCACCTCCAGAAACCTGAGCTTGTCAGGAATTTGCTGTTGTACCGTCATCCTGCGCCATACCGGATGCACATCCACCAGGAGACTCCTGGCAGATGGGAGTAATGCTATTCGCTCCTGTGAATAGTAGTCCTCATCCACCTCTACTTCACCGGAACGTTCCAGCGACAGTGAATAGGCCCGCCAGTAATTTGAGATCAGGGCTTCCCAGGTTGCCAGGCGGCTCAATTCATACGCCTCTTTCCTTGCTTGTTCCAACTCTTCCTTTTTCAGTTTTCCCGTTTCACGAATAGCTTTACTGATCCCTTCCACCGCTTCTGCATCATTTTTATCGTCCCGCGGTATGATCCTTATCCCGTTTCCCTGTTGCTTCCCAAGGTCTATGATCCACTTTCCAAATCCCGCGAGAGTGGTTGTAACTGTGGGGATACTGAATGCAAGACTTTCCAGAGGTGTGTAGCCCCATGGTTCATAGTAGGAAGGAAATACGGTTAGGTCCAATCCAATCAGGATATCATAATAGGCCAGGTTAAAGATTCCATCTGCACCCTTTAGGTACGATGGAACAAAAATTACTTGCACCGCATCCCCGGGCTGATTGTTGAGTCCGTTCTGCTTCAGCCGTTGCAGTACCGGGTCATTTTCTGCATAGTGAAGGTAATGTGTCAGGAACTTATCGCCGTTCAGTGCGGCAGAAGAATCCTTCATCGCTACAAGCAGATCTTTCCGCGGTCCAAAATGGTTGGCAGGAACCAGTATAAATGCAATGATCCTTTTATCCGGACTTTTCTGTCCATTCAGTTTCCCCAGAGCATCCAGCAGAAGATCGATTCCTTTGTTTCTGAACTCATACCGACCACTGGTTGCCACAAGTAACGAATCTTCCGGGAATTTATCACCGGTAACAAGCGAGGCAATTTCCAGTAACTTTTGCCTGGCAGCGGTACGTTTATCATCGAATGTATCAGCAGGCGGGACAAAAGAATCGTCAAAACCATTGGGTGTGGTAAGATCAACAGGCTTCCCCAGGAAATGTGCACACTCACGTGCCGTGATCTCGCTTACCGTGGTGAATGTATCCGCCTGCATGGCAGCAATCTTTTCAACCGATTGTTTTGCCACCACTCCGAATTCCCGCGCTTTTTCATCGCTGTTATAGCTCTCCAACTTACTGTACAAAGGCTGATTGTTCCCAGCCATTGACCTGCCCAGTACCGTCGCATGGGTAGTAAACACAGTTCCCACCTGCGTCTGGTTCTCTTTCAGGTAAAGCAGGCCTGCACCTGTCATCCACTCATGAAAATGGGAAACCACCTTCTTGTTCTTCAATCCGTAAAACCTGATAAAGCTTTCAATAATTCTACCGGTAGCGTAACCAAATAACATCGGTTCTACATAATCCCACTGGCCGGATAGGGAGTCAAGATGGTATATCTCCCAGAATTTGCTGAAAATATCATCTTTTTTATTGAAGAAGGGGGTAAAGTCAACTAAAATCGCAACAGGGTCCCCGCCGATCTTCCAATGCCCCGTTCTAACGATCAGCCCTTCCTCTGCTGCATGGTCCCGCCAATCATCAAACAGGCCGCTATCTTCCCTGAATTCCGGATGCTCCCCACTGTCTCTCCATACATCGGGACCGATAACGATATATTTGTTTTTCATCTGTTCAATTACAGATGTGGCCTTGGTAGAAATGACCGTGTGAATTCCGCCGATCTTATTACAAACCTCCCAACTTACCTCAAAAAGGTAATCGGGAGCAATCAAATTCTTACTCATTCTTCTTTTTGGTTATTCAATTAAAAACAACTATTCAACATGTGGTGAATCTATCAAACCACGTCAGGCATCAATAGGTTCACTTTTTGGTTTTTCCGGATGTACCCTTACCGGTCACCTTCTTCGTAGTTTTTCCTGTGGTGTGCTTTGATGTAGTAGTTTTAGAAGTAGTTTTTTTTGTGCCCGGTGGTTTAGGCACTGGCTTGAGAGGACCCTCTTTTTTTTTCATACGATCGATCTCCTTGCGGTATTTCATGATGGCCACATCCTTCTCCTGTATGATCTTACTGAGTCTGGAGATTTCATCATCCGTGCCGGTTTCCACAACCGCATCAACCCTGATCTTAAAATCACTCAGAACATTCATGTAATTAATGAAAGCTTCGTATGGGGTTTTGTACGGATTGAAATAGGAGTGCACCTCGCCATCGGAAAAAAACTTGGTGGACATATAGTAGAAATGGTCGCTCACCTGAAGGTACCTGAAATCCACTTCCAACTCCTTATTATTGCTTTGAACCACCTTGTCTCTGAGATCATAGAGTTTATTGAAGGCCTCCTTCTGCATCTCATTTCCGAGCCATGCCGACAGGTCTCGCTCCTCGTCGGCCCAGGAGATGGGATGCGGCACTTGTATGGCCGATATTACCTGAAGCTGTTCCGCAACCTCCGAAGGGGTACTGAAGGTGAAGTTTGTATATTTGAAAATAGCATTGGGCAGCGCTTTCAAAAATTCAAAAATACCGGTGTCGGACCATTGATGCTCTCCGAATGTTTCATAATCCATAAAGAGGTTTACCGTCTCTTCCTCTTTGGGAAGTTCCTTGATCCAGCCGGCAAACTTCTCTGCTGTGAGTGGGTAATCGGACCAGCTCTTGTTGGAAAAACGGAATGCGATATCATCACTTAGTTTAAAATTCTTCAGAAGCATCTTTAACCTGGGTTCATGGGCATTGCAGTAGAGATAATTCGGACTCTTCCACCCAAGTACATGCTTGGCCCCCTCGGTGAGCATTGCCCTGAATCCAAGTTTGTAAACAGTAGCGCCAATATCATCAGAATAGACCAATTCCGTGTTCCTGAAAACTTTGGGCTCCTGGCCGAACAATTCTTTCACCATCGACCTGTGCTCCGTAACCTGCTCAATAAATTCATCCTTGTTCCTCAACGACGACAAGGAGTGTGCATAAGTCTCAGCAAGGAACTCCACCTTACCGGTGGCGGCCAGTTCCCTGAAACTATCGAGTACATCCGGTGCATAGAGCTTAAACTGCTCAATGGCAATCCCTGAAATTGAAAATGCCACTTTGAATTTACCTTTGTTCTTACTGATCAGGTTGAGCAATAACTGGTTGGCCGGCAGATAACATTTTTCAGCTACCTTCCTCAGAATACTTTCATTGGTATAATCATCGTAATAATAATGATCATTCCCGATATCGAAGAACCGATACGTTCTGAACCTGAATGGCTGATGAACCTGGAAGTATAAACAGATTGTTCTCATAAGCTGAATTCTTATTTGCTACATTACAGCATCCTTGTAAATTTCATAAACTTTTCTGGCTGAATTTTCCCACTTCATATTATCCACTTCTTCCTTGCCGTACTTTATAAAAGTCTCTGCTAACGACGGGTAATTCAGAAGTCCGTAAATGGCATCAGCCATGGCATCCACATCCCAGAAATCGGTTTTAATGGCATATTTCAGGATCTCAGCCACGCCCGACTGATTGGATATGATCGTTGGAACATTGGATTGCATAGCCTCCAGCGGGGAAATCCCGAAAGGTTCAGAAACCGATGGCATCACATAAACATCACTGATGGAGAACATCCTGAACACATCATCTCCTTTGAGGAACCCTGTAAAATGAAATCTGTCTACGATTCCCAGTGAAGCTGCCCAGTTGATCATCCGTTCCAGGAGTTCTCCGCTTCCTGCCATGACAAAACGTACATTCTCCATTTTCCGAAGTACCTTTTCTGCAGCCTGCACAAAATACTCCGGTCCCTTTTGCAGTGTGATCCTTCCAAGGAAGGTCACCACTTTATCGTCGATCCCCCGTCGCAGGGCAATCTTCTCCTGGTCGCCCAAAGGTTCAACAGCGTTGTATACTGTAAATACTTTGGATTCATCGATCCCGTATTTCTCAATGATGGTGTTCCTGGTCAGGTTACTGACGGCAATGATCCTGTCAGCTGCCTCCATGCCCCTTTTTTCGATTTCGAATACGGCAGGATTCACCTTCCCCCCCGACCTGTCAAAGTCGGTGGCATGCACGTGAATCACCAATGGCTTGCCGGATACACTCTTTGCTGCCATGCCTGCGGGATAAGTCAGCCAGTCATGGGCATGGATCACATCATGGGGATGGTTATCTGCAATCTGGCCCGCCACCAGCGCGTAGCTTGCTATTTCATCAAACAGGTTTTTGCCATAACCTCCTGAAAAAATCAGTTTTCCTCCCGGGGTTGTATGAATAAGCCGCTGTTTCCTGCTGCTCGCCTCGTTCACCAGGCTGTCATACTCTTCCGGGGAATGGTACGGAACAATATTGGAGTTTACCTCAATGTACGAGATACTTTTCAGAATTTTTGAAAAACGCATGTGTTTACTGTCCACTGAGACATCAGCAGCACCTACAACCCTGAACTTGCTCTGGTCCTCGTCACCATATGCCCGGGGCACCACAAAGGTGATCTCCAGACCGGAGATGGTCGACAGCCCTCTTGTGAGTCCGAAGCTTGCTGTCCCCAACCCTCCTGAAATATGCGGCGGAAATTCCCACCCGAACATTAATACTTTCATAGGCACCCGGGATTATTTTTCCTTGGTAAAATTCTCGATTAATTCCCCAATCCTCAAAAGAGAGGAGACACTCGCTGCATAACTGATTGCTCCTTTAGGATCATGGGGCGGATTCCCGTCATATAATTCTGCTACTGTACCAATCCCATAATAGGACATGTCCTCTTCAAAACCGGCATAAAGTTCCTCTGCCAGGTTCAGTCCCGATTTTTTATGGACCGACAAATATCCACTGACAAAATGTTCCAGTAACCACGGATATACCGAACCCTGGTGCGCAGTTCTGTCACGCTGTTCCTGTTCGCCCTCGTAAATCCCTTTATAGGCCGGATTCTTGGGCGCAAGGGTTCTTAGCCCTTTGGTAGTGAGAAGTTCGCTTTTCACCACATCCAGTATACTTTTCTTCATCCCGGCAGTAAGGGGAGAGTATTCAAGCGAAGTTGCAATTACCTGATTGGGCCTTACCGATTGGTCCCTGTACCCATCCCGAACACAATCGGCCAGGTACCCTTTTTCAGAGATCCAGAAAATATCTACAAATGAATTCATGATCATTTCAGGCATATCCTTCCACTGCTTCCCAAATACACTGCGGTTTCCTGCCCATTTGGAAACCTGGCATACTGCATTGTACCATAACGCATTGACCTCAACTGCAAATCCTGCCCTGCGTGTTATGGGTTGGCCGCCTACTGTGGCATCCATCCATGTCAGGGGGATACCCTCATCGGTACCCGTAATAAGTCCGTTTTCTGCCATGTGGATCCCAAAATGGGTCCCTCCCCTGTAAGCTTCCATGATCTCCATGATCACTTTGCCGTAGGTTTTCCAGATATCGATATCTACATATTTCTCCAGCAATTGCAGTACCCGGATAAACCACAAGGGCGCATCAATGGAGTTGTAATAGTCGTGGCCCTGTCTGGTATAATTGGGGAACAGTCCGTCTTTTATCCGCTTAACCATCGTATCAATCACTTCGATGGCCGACTTGGTATCGCCGGTGGTCAGGGTAAGACCCGGAAGTGCTATAAATGTATCCCTGCTCCTCACTCCCAGCCAGGGAAATCCCGCCAACAACTCTGTGATCCCGTTTTTTCTCACTAAAAACTGCTCTGCCGAATTGAGTAAACAGTTTTTATACCCGTCAAGTGGTATCCTCAGCTCTTCCTCGGCACTGAATCTTCGTTTTAATCCAGACGTCTTCACCTCTTGTGTAGAGCCTGAGAATATGATGGACTCCCCTTTTTTGATGGTTAATTCAAAATATCCCGGTACATATAAGTCCTCCTTATACTCATAGCCCCTTTTCATCTCTTCAAGATACTCTACATTGTAGTACCAGTCGGGAACCGGAACAAAATCAGCCTTTTTCGAAAGTTGCATGAAAAGTTCCGGGTAGCCATCGTACATGCGTGACTTTATCCCATTTTCAACTGTCGAATACTGCCTGTTCAGATATAAATTTGCCTTGCTTAATTTATGAATGTTGCGAAAAGCGAGGAATGGCCTCAGCTGTATCCGCGTTTCTGAATTGGCCTCCTCCAAGGTGATCCTCACAAGGATTTGTTCCTTCTTCTGTACCAGCATCGTCTCTTGGGTAAGAATTACACCCCCTACCCGGTAAGTCATTCGCGAACCACGCTCCGCCTCAAAATCACGCAGGTATTTATGTCCACGGGGCACATAGAGATCCCCCTCATACTTGTGAATTCCAAGGTTAAATGCTTTCTCGTGCTGAATTACTGTAAGGTCGAGCGACGAAAGCAATACATGGTTCTCATCGTCCAAATGATTCACCGGACAAATCAGAAGTCCATGGTATTTTCTCGTGTTACAACCGGAAATAGTCGTTGATGCAAACGATCCGGCACGATTCGACCTTAGAATTTCCCTGGACAGCGAATATTCTAGGTTCACCAGTTCTGCTTTATCGAATTTTAGGAAAGTCATAAAGAACATCTTTTATAAGACAAAGATATAATTAAAATTCCGGGGAACAGCTTGTTATCATAACCTTATCTCATATTTTCCCTGTTTTAAAAATATAAAAAAATAATTCTAATCTGCACCCTTCGTTAGTAATATAAAACAACGGTATGTACGTTTGAAATTAAATTGATAAATTCGTGGGTTAAATCAGGAAATATATGTCAATCAGGACTTGGATAATCGCAGGATTTATTCTGCTTGCGGGATGCTCCGGACAAAACAATAAAAGTGATGTTCCCGCAGGTTTGCAGGATATTGTAATCAGCGGGGAAATAAAAAATGGAGGGGATCAGTTGCTTACACTGGACAGGATTGGTTCCAGTTCATTTATACCTGTTGCTTCCACCCGTTGTGAAAAGGATGGTAGTTTCACTATTACTTTCAGTGGGGTGGTTCTCGATTATTACGCGTTGAAATTTACCGATCAGGGCTATATAACCATCATTGCAAGTCCGGGAGACCGGATCACGGTGAAGGGAACTGCTGGTGAAATCTATCCGTATAACATTGAAGGATCTGAGGCATCGGACCTTGTCAGAGAGCTTTCGGAAGAGCATCAGGCAGCCATGAAACAACTGCACACGATCTCGGAAAGAACGGAAGAATTAAGCACAGAACCAGGTTTTGCAAATAAGAAGATGGAATTGAACGCCCGGTTCGATTCTGTTACCCAGGCTTTTCATAATTATTCCCGGGATTTTATAATGAACAATTCCGTATCTCCTGCCATCCTTATTGCACTGTACAACCAGTTCGGGCCGGGACTTCCGGTATTCGATCCCGTTTCCGACATGGAAATATACCAGCTTGTTGATTCACTCATGTACAGCCAATATCCGGAGAACGAGGCAGTGAAATCACTGCACAGTCAGCTCTCTGCAAAATTGCAACAGATGCGCAACCAGCAACCCCGGCAAACGCTCGGAAAAGGAAACAGGGCTCCCGATTTCGTACTTGAAACCCCTGAAAAATCAAAAGTATCCCTCTCTGAAATGAAGGGCAATTACGTACTCCTTCAATTCTGGGCTTCATGGAGTAATCCCTCTGTGTCTGAGAACAGGTACCTGGAAGAAAGCTATCAGAAATTCCGGGACAAAAATTTTGTAATACTGCAGGCTTCCATAGACAATGACATGGCCCGATGGAAAGAAGCGTTGGGGGAAAAGAGACCGGGATGGTACCATGTGAGTGACCTGATGCGATGGGAATCTGTAATTGTTAACCTGTACAGGGTAGAAAAAATTCCTGCAAATTTCCTCATCGGACCCGATGGAACCATCCTTGAAACAGATACCTTCGGCGAAGAATTGATAAAAACAATTGAAAAGTATTTATCTTGACAGTTATGTATATGAAAAAATTATTCGGGGCTATCCTGGCCACAATAACCCTTATTTCATGCAACAATGAAGGAAGCGTAACAATTCGGGGCTCCTATCCCGCTGGTGCGGGAGAGTACCTCAGGTTCGAAATGCTCAATATGGCTGAGACCATACTGCTGGACTCTGTAAAAGTCAGTAAAAAAGGGGATTTTCGATATACCTTTCCACTGGAGAACCCGGAACTGGTAATGGTGGAGAATAAAAAAGGACAGTATATCAATCTCCTGGCCTTCCCGCAAGATGAAATCAGCCTGACAATGGCTGACAATTCTTTCAGGTCGGGATATACTGTCTCGGGCTCGGAGGATTCGGAAAAGATAAGGATGCTGGTCACCAGTGTTGAAAAAACAAAATCCCGGCTCGATTCGGTGATCAGGGCCCTGGATTCCCTTGAAATTAAGGATGGCCCGGAGGCAGATGTACTGATTACCGCCTACCAGCAGATTTTTCGGGACCAGAAGCGTGAAAATATCAGGTTTATCGTGGAGAACCTCAACTCCCTGGCCAGTGTATATGCTCTTTATCAACGTGTTGCCCCAGATGTCTATCTGTTTAATACTGTGAAAGATCTTCAGTATTTTAAAATTGTGGCCGACTCTGTAAAGGTTTATCATCCCAGCTCTACCCTTACCATTTCACTGGTTAACGATGTGGATAAACGGATCAGTGATTATAATAATATGATTGCTATAAATGAGCTCACCAAATCCAACGTGGTTGAAACCGGGATGATTGAACTGAAAATTGAAGATGTGGATGGTGAGGAACAGAGCCTCAGAGCACTGAATGGAAAGGTGATTTTACTAAATTTCTGGGCGTCGTGGAACAGCGAGAGCCGGGATGCAACCAACAGACTTAAAAATATCTATGAAAGATATCACGACCAGGGCTTTGAAATATATGCCGTATCTCTTGATAATGACCGGATGGCCTGGAGACAGGCAATCGATTTTGAAGAGTATCCGTGGATCAATGTCAGTGAACTGACATACCCCTATTCCAAAGCTGCCACTTTGTATAATGTACCATCCCTTCCCAGCAGCTACCTGATTGACAGGGAGGGGAATATTGTTGCTAAAAATCTTACGGGAAGAGAACTCCCAACCTGGCTGGATAATTTGTTATAGGTATGACGAAGACCGGGGAAAAAATATATTTCGCCTCCGACTTTCACCTTGGTATGCATCCAGTATCATCAAGCAGGAAGAGGGAAAAATATATTGTCGACTGGCTGAACAGCATCGGGGAAGATGCAGGACAGCTATGGCTGTTGGGAGATGTTTTCGATTACTGGTTTGAATATAAAAAGGTTGTTCCCAGAGGCTTTACAAGGTTTATCGGCAAGCTGGCGGAGTTATCGGACCGAGGTGTGGAAATTCATCTTTTCCCGGGCAACCATGATGTCTGGCTGTTCGATTATTTTCCAACGGAGATCGGGGCCGAAATTCACAACCATCCTTTGATTGCTACCATGGGCGAGCTGACTTTTTACCTCTCCCATGGCGATGGCGTGGATAAGCAGGACCGGGGTTACCTGTTCCTGAGAACACTCTTCAGAAGTAAATTTTTACAGTGGTGCTACGCCCGGTTACATCCCAACGGATCAGCATCATTCGCCCAGTGGTGGTCCAGGAAAAGCAGAATCGGTAAAGGAAGGATATATCCTTATAAAGGGGAAGAGAATGAGGAGCAGATCATTTTCGCCAGGAAATTCCTTGAAAAAAATCCTGACATCGACATCTTCCTGTTCGGTCACCGCCATATCCCCTTCGATGTGGAGATAGGTGAAAATAAACGGGCAGTCTGCCTGGGCGACTGGATCTCCAACTTCAGCTATGGTGTGTTCGACGGGAAAGAGTTCCGCCTGGAACGGTATAAACCCTGAACAGAATTACAGATTGTACGCCGTGCACCTTGGCCCGAAGCGGGCCATTTATTATGCTGCAATAAAGTCCGTTACTCCAGTTTGCTCTCACTCTGTAGCACCTCACCCCCCCGGCCCCCCTCTCCACGTGGAGAAGGGGGAGACGCTTCGTTTTTTATTCAGGGATTTCACCGATATTTTTTTG
>JBBDIE010000081.1:0-4673 GCA_040880545.1 Bacteroidales bacterium
GAATACCGTTAACCCCCGTCTCCTGAGCTTGCCGAAGGATTGTCAATTTACTCTCATGTGGCACGAAACCCCCGTCTCCTGGGTGCCATAATGAGCCTGTCGAATTACAAGCCGAAGGATTGTCAACTTACTCTCTCATGTGGAACAAAACCCCCGTCTCCTAAGCTTGCCGAAGGATTGTCAACTTGCTCTCTGTGTCCTCTGTGGTTAAAAAAAGGACTCTTACGATGATCCCTCCACTCCACACTATTGACAGACTATAATTATGTAACTAACGGTCTGATTAACTGTTCGAAAAAAATAAAACTTCCCGGAAACAGGAGCGTTTTCCTGAAATTATAAAAATTTCAGCGGTTGAAGCTGTAGACTTTTCTCCACAGATCTGGAAAAATATCACCCCAACAGCATGGGAAATCCGATACTTATCAACATTCAAAAATTTACATAATACACTGTTTATCTGAATACAACAGTATTATGCTGCCAGAAACTAATTGATCCGTATGGTTATTGTACCATGGTTGGTATAGCATGTACGAAAAAGAAAGATCATGAAACAGAAAATCATACAATTTGTCAGGTCAACTGAAAATCTGGAGAAGGTTATCGACAGCGCCATTCCACTGGTAAACGCATTGGACCTTGAACTAAATCTGGTGATGGTCCTGGAAACGCGTAATGCTTATTACTACCCGATGACGAGTACATTAAATACCAGTCTGGAGACATACCAGTTTGAAAAGATGCGGAATGACCAGATAAAGAAGGAGAAAAAGAGCTTTGAAAAGGTGATCCGTAAAAAACAGAAGGAAAATAAAAATCCGGTTATCTCATATGAAATTAAGGAAGGGGCCACAGATATGATTCTGATTGATATGTCGGAGGACCCGGAGACGTACCTGATCATGATCAGTGAATCCCACGAACCGGAACAGGGATTCATCATCAATACTTATCTGAACATTGTTGAAAGAGCAAGCTGCCCTATTCTGAAAATCCCCAAAAACTACCATCTGGCTGACCTTAAACGGATTTTATATGCAACGGATTACAAGGAGGAGGATATCTCCACCCTGACCAGGCTTGCCAGTATTGCAGCTCCCTTCAAGGGAATAATCACCGCATTGCATATAACCGACAGTGTTGATCTGGAAGAAAAACTTAAAAGTCACGGTTTTGAATCGTCACTCCATGACAAGGTGGGATATGACAGGATACATTTTGCCATCCGCGAGGAAAAAAATGTGGTCAGGGGAATTCTCGAATATGCTGAAAAGGGTGAATATGACCTGATCGTCCTCCTGAAGGAAAACAGGAACTTTCTTCAGCGGTTGTTCACCAGGAGTGAATCAAATAGAATACTATCTGAAGCAACGATACCTGTAATGATCTACCATGAACCCACCTGACCGGAACAAGTGAAAATAATTGGAATCAATTAATATTTAACTGAAATTTACTTAACAGAAAACAGAAATGGAAACAAAAACAAAACTTAAAACACACGCTAAACTTGGATTCAGCAGTATGGACACTGCAGAAATGGTAACTTCGATGAATAAACTAATAGCGAACTACCATATTTTTTACCAGAAACTCAGAAATTATCATTGGAACGTAACAGGTCCCGATTTTTTCGATCTGCATGACAAATTCGAGGAACTATACACCACTGCAGTGCAGGATATTGACGATATTGCAGAGCGGATCAGGGTGTTTGGGGCGGTTCCTATGAGTACCTTGAAGGAATACCTGGAGATTGCTGAAATTAATGAGACCAACAGCAGGCTCACCGCCATGGAAATGACGCGTGAAGTGCTTTCGGACATGGAGACCCTTGTCTCTTTCATGGTTGATGTGGGAGATGCTTCCGGGAGTGTGGGTGATGCAGCCACGATGGACATGATGAACAATATGATCCGTACCATGGAAAAAGAGCACTGGATGCTGACCTCCTGGATGAACGAACCTAAAAAACAACATGAATAAAAAGAAAATAACCAGTGTAGTCGATAAAATTACCGGGGGATCCGGTAAGAAATTCGACACCGGATTGGTACTGAGTGGAGGAGCAGCCAGGGGTTTTGCTCATGCCGGTGTGATCAAAGCATTAAATGAGCACTCCATTGAACCGGATATTGTTTCGGGAGTAAGTGCAGGTTCTATTGTGGGGAGTTTCTATTGCGACGGATTTGAACCTGAGGAAATTTTCGAAATCTTCGAAAAGAATAAGATTTTTGAATTTGTAAAGTTGATCTTTAAAAAACATGGACTGCTGAACATTTCCGGCCTTAAGAAAGTATTGAAAAAGAACCTCCGGACCGAGCGTATTGAGAACCTCCCCAAACCGCTGGTTATTACGGCAACCAACATCGAGGAAGCCAGAACCACCTATTTTACGGAAGGTAACCTTGTTGACCTCGTACTGGCCTCCTCCAGTATACCAGTGCTGTTCAGCCCAGCCAAAATTAACGGACTAACCTATGTGGATGGTGGAGTGACCAATAACTTTCCCCTGGAGCCCCTCGAAAACAAGTGTAAAGAACTGATCGGGGTACATGTCAACCCCATCGGCTCCTATGATCCGAACCGCGGGCTGTTACATATGGCCCTGAATGCCTTCCATCTCAGTATAGCCTCAGGTATTGAATTTAAACGGGAGAAGCTGGATTATTTCATTGAACCGGAAAAACTGATTGATTTCACCTATTACGATGTTAAACGCGGCAGGGAGATGTTTGATATCGGGTATGCAAAGGCCATTGAAGTACTTTTAAAACAGAAATAATAAAAAAGAGGGTGCTCAGGCACCCTCTTTTTATTACGTGTTTGAAGTTTATTTTAATTCTTCACCTGATAATTATCAAGGCTTTTCGAGGTTGTAGATCGACAATACCTGTGAGGCTGTCAAAACATCATTGTAGAAACGCACCTCATCCATGCTGCCATGGAAATAGCCGCCCCAAGCCAATGGAATGATCTGGTCATTGTCGTAGTTGGTATCATCGGCCGCATATTCATCGGAATCCCGTCCGAATACCAGGTCATTGCCCGTATTAGCCGCTGCAGTACCCGGGGTATTGTCCCACTGTTGTGCCTGCTCACCGTCAATATAGAAGGTCATATTACCGTTACCAAAGGTTACTACCACGTGGTACCATGTATCAACATCAAGCGGTGGATCTGAATCCCTGTCGTAAATTCCATCACTTGTATTAATGGTAAAGAACGACTTGTTAATGGATTGCAGCTGGAATTTATATCCCAACCATGAATGCAGTCCGATAAATCGGTTATTCTCCAGTATTTCAGCAGCACTGAGCCACAATGAGATAGAGAGTTTCTGTGGATTCAGCGCAGCATTGTAAGGAATTACAACATGTGCACCTTCATTAAACATCAGGGCAGCATCTGCAGTTCCATAGCGGTCCGTTGCCCATTCGGGTTCAATTCCTCCCCAGGTGTCATCGCCGCTCATCAGGGTACCATTGAAACTGTTTCCTGAATAATCATGCAGGGTCGTACCCTCCCCTTCGTTAAAGGTCCAGTGACCCACCAGCGACTCCGGGGCAATTGCCTCAACCACATTTGCATTGTATGCCGCTATGGCAGCATTAATAGCAATTACGGTGTTATCCACCTCGGTCTGGGTTGCATCAACGTTATCATAAACCGTCTCTGCAGCAGTAATCACCGCCTGAAGTTCATCCTTGGATCCGGGCATATACTGTCCTTCTGCAAGGCCTTCTGTAGTGTTGTCGATTAAATCATTCGCGGCAGTCAGCGCTACCAGCAGTGCGGCTTTATCGGCCTCACCATTTTTCGTCTTATCACAGCCGACGAACATCACCGATGCCATCGCTATCATAAGAATGAAACTTAACATACTTACTTTTCTTGTTTTCATTTGTACACGTTTTAAATTAGTATTAAATATTTGGGTTAATGTCTGATTCACTTTGGGGCAGAGGGAAATAGCGGTCCGTGTCATAATTGAAACCGGTTCCTGCCAGGGCAGCTTCGGCAGTACTTCTACCATAACGCATCAGATCAAAATAACGGTGGAATTCAAATCCCAGTTCCACCCTTCTCTCATGCCTGATTGCCTCACGAACCTCGCTTTTTACTTCGGTAGTTATAGCTGGCAACAATGCCTCCGGAACAGCACCAAAACCCGGAAGTCCCTCATCGAGCAAATAGCTCTCCCTCGCTCTCTTCCTCACTTCATTCAACGGAGCAAGCGCTTCAGAGGTTCTGTCCAGTTCATTCAGTGCTTCTGCCTTTATTAACAGGATATCGCTGTACCGCAGGTATGTGTAATTCAGGTCGCCATTCCCTTTGGTTCCCTTTCCGATTTCGGAGAGTGGCTGCAGATGCTTCTTTTGCAGGTATCCTGTGGGCGACCATGCAGCATCATACGCCTCTCCGTTCAACCACAGCTGCCCCTGGCGTCCCACTGTGTAATCCAGCCTTGGATCAAAAACGGAGTCCGGTGTAACTTCAAATTCATCAATAAAGTCCTGTTCGGGTACGTTGAAAAAATACCCGTTTTCGCTCTGTGGTGCGAACCATTGGTTCAATGCACTACCCTGAAACGGATCCTGGTCGGCCAGGTGCTGAATCTCAAAAACAGCTTCTTTGTTGTTTTCAAATGCTACCATGAAATTCTGGCT
>JBBDIE010000082.1:0-29971 GCA_040880545.1 Bacteroidales bacterium
GTCGGGAAATTGCTCATCCCGACAAATCGGGACTGCGCATTTCCCGACTTCGCAATCGAAAAACTGAAAGTTTTGAGCTCATGACCGCAGAGAATAACCCTTGATCTCAAACATGATGATCCAGCCACAACACACTTTATGGACAGCCACTAAAGAGATGTGTCAGATATTATTAAGATAAAATTCGATGAATCCAGGAGCCTTCGCCATACACCCCGATTGAACCGCCCTTCAGACTAATTCTTCCTTTACTATTTTCCGGACCACCATATATTTATTAAATTGGCACAATTCAATTTAAATTTAGAAGAATGAAAGTGCTGTTTATTGGAGGAACTGGAAATATTTCAACTTCCTGCTCCCGGCTTGCCCTGAAAAAGGGAATTGACCTGTATTTGTTGAATCGGGGAAAGGTAACAAAGCCTGACCTTGCGGGTGCCATTTCCATTAGGGCCGACATCAACAACAGGGACGAAATGGAAAGGGAACTAAAGGGTATGGAATTTGATGTGGTCGCCAATTTCATTGCATTTAAACCCGAAGATGTACAACAGGATATTGCGCTTTTTTCAGGAAGAACAAAGCAATATATATTTATCAGTTCTGCATCAGCCTATCAGAAACCACAGACTAATTGGCTGATCACGGAATCCACACCCCTTGCAAATCCTTACTGGGATTATTCCAGGGACAAAATAGCATGCGAGGAACTTCTGATGAAAGCATACAGGGAAAAAGGTTTTCCCATGACCATTGTTAGGCCTTCCCATACATACGATACGGTTATCCCTGTTGCCATAGGAAGCTGGGAGGACTACACCATCATCGACCGGATGAAAAGGGGATTGCCCGTAGTTGTACATGGCGACGGTTCTTCATTATGGACCCTCACCCATTCTGAAGATTTTGCAAAGGCCTTTGTCGGACTGCTGGGCCACCAGGGGGCCACAGGTCAGAGTTTCCACATCACCTCCGATGAGGTGCTGAACTGGAACCAGATCTATGAAGCAGTTGCTGAGGCTGCCAGTGTTGAACCTAAGATTGTTCATGCCACTTCAGATTTAATCTGCGAGGTGGCTGATGAGTTAGGGATCACCTGGATGCAGGGAAATCTACTGGGAGATAAGGCGGTTAGTGCAGTATTTGATAATACAAAAATAAAGCATTTCGTACCGGGATTTGTAGCCACGATTCCCTTCAGGCAAGGAATCAGACGGACCATAGAATGGTTCGAGGCTGACCCGGCCAGGATGGTAATCAAAGAGGAGAATAATAGATTACTTGATGCGGTAATTTCAAAGGTGAATTGAAAACAGGGCTTGTGTAGCGTTACAGGCACGCACTGTTTAAAACTATTATAAACTGGGGACGGATAAAGGTAGAGCTGCAACGATATGAAATACAGATAGGACACAATAATGAAAAGGGCATTTTTTACAGATCCAATTGTCGTCGTGTCTCTTTCATTTTGGCACCGGTATTGCGTGGTGAAAATACAGGGAATCGGGAAAATAAAATGAGACTGAAGATATGAATTGGATGAAGCGTAGCATGGCCTGGAAGGCAAAAGTATTTGGAAAGGGAAGTATGAAAGGGCATACTGATCATGCAGTTGAATTTGCAGTTAAGGCAAAGGGATATATTGACCTGAACCTGAAAAAAATAGGAAATGAAGCAGCGGAAACCCGGGAGATGGCCAGATTCTTCTTTAAGCTTCTGGAGCAAAAACTCCGTTTGCAGGAGCGTGTTGAGCCACCTACTGAAGATGAGGTACTTGAAGCAATTGAACAGTTAAAAGACGTGGGTAGATTTTCAGTATTTACAACAGCGATCATACTGCCCGGGGGAGCAATTTCATTAATGGGACTTGAGATACTTGCCAGGAAATTTGGAATAAATTTTACCTTTATACCCTCCTCGTTCAGGAAAAATGCAGAATGGAAGTATCCCCGTGGTCATAAAAAGCCTCGTCAAAAATATTATAGAAAAGGTAACAGGGATATTACGGATGTTAAACCTGTAGATGAGGTTTGAAAACTAACTAACTACTACAATCTGGGTATGGATCATATACATCTTTTCAAAAGGGTTAAAGTTGTATGTATAATACTGGCAACGCTTTTCCTTACCGGAACCATCTCCGGTCAGTTGCTGATCAATGAATTCATGTCCTCCAATGCTTCAACCCTGGTAGATCAGTTTGGTGATTATCCCGATTGGATAGAACTGCACAATGCCTGCGACAGCAGTGTTCAGCTTGATAATTTCTGGCTCACGGACGATATATCTCAACTGAGAAAATGGAATTTCCCCGGGATGCTATTGACCCCCGGTTCCTTTTTCATTGTATTTGCATCCGGAAATGATGTTGTCGAAAACATGGCGTACTGGCATACGGTAATAAACAGTGGTGAGGAATGGAGATATCTCGTCCCCGAAAGTAAGCATAACGAGGACTGGAAAACTTCACTGGAATATACTTCAGGTTGGCAAACAGGTAAGAGCGGAATAGGTTATGGTGATAACGATGATGCAACAGTAATCGATCCGGCAATTTCATTATACATGCAGAAGGAATTTTTCGTTGACTCAATCTCACAGGTCACAGATGCAGCGCTGTTCATGGATTATGATGATGGATTTGTGGCCTACCTGAATGGTACTGAAATAGCACGGAGTTTCAATATGGGGGATTCCGGAAGGGTGGTAAATTATGACGCTCCGGCAGTCGTAGATAACGAAGCCAGGATGTATGCAGGGTTACCGCCGGAAGGGTTTTTTATGACCCACAGGTTGGACCTGCTGAAGGAGGGATCAAACGTTCTTGCCATTGAAGTACATAATGTTAACCGGAGTTCATCGGATATGACTTCCATTCCATTCTTTTTGCTTGGTTATGACAGGATCATGCCGGATCTTATCTATCAGAATCCATTTTTTGTGATAAAGGACAAGTATCCGCATACTAATTTTAAGATCAATGCTGAGGGGGAGGCAATTTTTCTGTCCGACAATGACGGAAACATTACAGACAAGGTAAATAGTGTGAAGCTTCCAACCGATTTTTCCTATGGGAGAATACCGGAAGATGCCACACAGTTCGGATATTATGAGGACCCAACTCCGGGGACAGAGAATGGACCAACCTATTCAAAGGAGTATATAACCGATTCAGTAGCGATCATTTCTCAAAATGAAGTTCCGGGCAGTTCGCAGGAAGTTTTGATGGTTTCGAATATAACGGGTGACCAGATCTACTATACCTTCGATGGATCTGAACCGGACCAGGGGTCGTATCTCTATAAAAACCCCTTGTATATAAGAAAAACCATTGTACTTAAAGCAAGAATTTATCGATCTAACCAGGTTCCCGGCCCGGTAACCACAAAGACGATATTTATTGGTGGTGATCACGATCTTCCGGTTATTTCAGTTTCCATGGATCCGTTTGATCTCTGGGACCATAATACAGGAATTTACGTAATGGGTCCCTATGCCAACAGCGAAGTACCACACCATGGTGCTAACTTCTGGCAGGATTGGGAGCGGCCGGCTCATTTCGAACTTTATAATGTTCAGGGCGAACAGGAACTGTCGCAAAGTGCAGGCACAAAGATATTTGGAGGATGGTCACGTGCCCACCCTCAAAAATCGATGGCTTTCTTTGCAAGGAAAAACTATGGTAATGGAAAATTTTCATATCCGCTCTTCAAAGACAGACTTTTCGATACGTATGAGGCCTTTGTGATGCGTAACAGCGGGAATGACTGGTGTAACGGTAATTTCAGGGATGCATTAACAGGTCACCTATCTGCGCAGATGGATATTGATCACCAGGCATACCAACCTTATGTAATGTACCTGAACGGAGAATATTGGGGAATCATCAATATGCGCGAAAAGGTGAATGAACATTTTATTGCTTCCAATAACTTTGTTTATGCCGATGATGTGAATATACTGACAGGCAACAGGAGCCTGGTGCACGGAAGTGCTGAATCGTACAATAAACTGTACAACTATGTAACCACTACCAACCTGGCCGGATGGCAGGAATACGGCCATGCCAGAACCATGATGGATGTGCATAACTTCATGCGTTTCTGGGTGGTGAACGTTTATGTGGATAACAAAGACTGGCCCGGTAACAACAATAAGTATTGGTCAACCAATGCTCCCGGGTCGCTTTACCGGTGGATCTCCTATGACACAGATTTTGGATTTTCAATCTGGGACCATTCTGCATACAAGTATAATACGCTGCAATTTTCATTTGGGGAGGGTTCCGAAATTAACTGGGCGAATCAACCATGGGCAGTGGCCATGGTTAAATCGCTGATAGGTAACAACAATTTCAAAAGACAGTTTATCAATGAATTTGCCGACCGGATGAACACCACGTTTCACCCGGATGAGGTTATACCGGTTATTGATTCATTTGAACAACGGTTGATGAGTGAGGCCCCGGATCATTACGACAAGTGGATCGGCGATCCGAACAACTGGCTTAGCTTTCCAAACTGGATGGCAAGTGTGGAACGGATGAGGACCTATGTCAGGGAGCGCCCCCAATACATGCGTCAGCATATCATGAGCAGGTTCAATATCAGCGGTACGTCAACCATAGGGGTGAATGTCTCTGATCAGAGTGCCGGCCACGTAAAGCTGAATTCCATTGAGCTGCATCAATTTCCATTTACCGGCCTCTATTTTAAAGGAATCCCCATAAGACTGGAGGCGATACCGGCGCCGGGTCATATTTTCTCTCACTGGGAAGGGTTTATGTCCACTGATTCAACATGGTTCCTGTATGGAATGGATGGACCCGCCCAGTTTACTGCTGTATTTACACCGGTCGATTCTGCTGTTAATATTGTCATTAACGAAATCAACTATTCGTCACATATTAATAAAAATACAGAAGACTGGGTTGAGTTGTACAATAATTCAGGCGTTGCTGTTGAACTGTCGGGATGGATGCTTTCCGACGGTTTTTCCGATGCTATGTTTGAAATCCCTGCGGGAACGGTCATACGGGCAAATAGTTACATGGTATTCAGCAGGAGCAGACCCGATTTTAAACGGTTTTACCCCGAACTTAAGGCGGTACTGGGAGATCTCCCATTCGGCTTCAGCAGTGCAGGAGAAGGAGTGGCACTGTACGACGAAACAGGTGAGTTGCACGATTATGTAATCTATCAGTCTGTGGCCCCCTGGCCGGAAGAGGCGAATGGCACCGGGGCGACATTGGAGCTGATCAATCCCGGTACAGACAATTTGTTAGCTGAAAACTGGAAAGCTTCCGGGGTGGTTACCGGAACGCCAGGTGCCGTGAACAGTCAGTTCGAAGGGCCATTGACAGCAACAGTAAAAGAAAAAAGAGATTTGTCTCCGGCTATGGTTTATCCATCACCATTTAATGTGGAGACCAATGTACACTTTCATCTGGAAAACGAAGAGGAGGTGATGATCTCGGTGTACTCAACTACAGGAAAACTGGTCACAGTACTGTCTGCCAGGAAATATGAGCCCGGGGACCACACCATATTATGGAGCCCGGAAGGAGACATAACACAGGGACTCTACTTCATTACTATCAGGAGCTCCGGTTATAATCAGACCCTCAAGGTGGTATATCAACGGAATTGAAAATATTCTCCAGGCGTTCAGTAGAGACAAGGCATGAATATAGAGACAAGGCATGCCTTGTCTCTACTTCACTGAAGTAAATTAGTACTTATTTGACTGTAATCAGTTCAGGTTCACCAAAGCCAAGGGATCTTAGTGGCTCCATCTGGGTGGCAGCATCGCCAACAACCACATAAACCATCCTGTCTGGATCAATGTATTTATTACACAGTGTTTTATGTTCCTCCAGGGTCATCGACCGCAATATCTCCTGTTGTACGGATATGTAGTCTGATAAAAGGTCAAAGGAGTTGATATCCCGTAATATTCCCTGGAGTGCCCAAAGGGTTTCATAATTCCTTGCATTGGATTTAAGCAGTGCATCTTTTGTGAACGCCAGGTCCGCGTCCGAAATACCAGTTCGGTAGGCAGCCATTTCATCACGAAAGATTTCCATCGTTTCAACGGTGGCGTCTGACCTAACACTGGATGAGGCGGAAAAAATACCATAGGTATTATTCAGGCTGAAGTCCGATCTTGCACCGTAGGTAAAACCTTTCTCTTCCCGCAGGATCATATTCAGACGTCCGTTGAAAGCACCTCCAAGTTTATAATTTGCCACGGTGACAGCATAGTGTTCAAAGTAATCTTCCGGTTTGTACCGGCTTCCGATCCTAACAACCGACTGTTTTGCACCAGGGAAATCCACAAAGTAAATTTTGGAATCCTGGTTCTCCTTCTCCACATCAAATTCAGGAAATATCACCTCCCTGGCTTCCCAGGTGGAAGTAATTGATGAGAACGCTTTTCTCACGTCCCCAGGTTGCACATCGCCCACAATCAACAACGAGGCGACTGTTGGGGAAATATTCGCTGCATAGTATGCCTTCAGATCTTCCAGCGTTATCGCTTCCACCGTGTTGATGGTCCCGCTGGTAGCGATTGCCAGTAGCGACTCTTCGCCCAATAGCAGGTTTTTAAAAGCCTGGCCCGAAAGATAGGAGGCGTTGGCAGCGTTTCTTTTCAGGTTATTGATCACCTTCATTTTGGCAATTTCGAACTCCTGCTGGTCCCAACGTGGTTCAAGCAGAATCTCTCTTACAAGATCGGTGGTTTGTTCCAGGTTTCTTGACAGGCAACTGGCATTGATGGTGATCGATTCCAGGCCGGCACTGATCCTGATCCTCGCTCCCAGCAGGTCGATGGCCTCTTCCAGTTCCTCCGGATTTTTGTTAACGGTTCCCTCCATGAGCATTGTTGCCAGTAAGCTGGCCACTCCCGATTTTTCTTCAGGATCCAGCAAATGACCGCCCTGTATATCAATTGCATATTGTACCAACGGCAATTCGCGATGCTCAATTCCCAATACCTTCATGCCGTTTGAGAAAGATGACTCCCATATATCCGGCACAGTTACAACCGGGTCGGGTCCGGGTACCGGTTCTACGGTCCGGTCGAAGGATGATGGAGTCCTTTCTATCTCAGACGCTTCCCAGGCAACCTCTTCAACCTTGAAAACATTATCTGCACTTTCTTCAACAACCTGCGCTTTCACGCAGTTTTCAGCAGACAGGTCCAGCTGCCCTTTTGGAACAAAACTGGTCAGTACAAATGGGCGATCCTTAATATACGTTTCATAAACCCGCTGAATGTCCTCAATGGTCACCTCTTTTATCTTTTCAATATCTTTGGTAATATAGCCCGGGTCACCGGCATATTCATTGTATCGTGCAAGTTGAAATGATTTGCCCAGCACAGAGCTGATCCCGTTATAAAATCCAGTTTCCTGGCCAGCCTTGATCTTTTCCAGGTCTGTTTCTGTAATACCGTCTGCTTCAAATTTCTGGAAAGCCTCATAAACAGCTTCCTCTGCATCTGCCAGACTGGTTCCTGAATTGGCGGGAACAGATATTGTGAATCGACCGCTAAGTTCCATTGAGTAGTTGTATACATTTACCCGGGAGGTTAATTGTTTCTCTTTCACCAGCACCTTGTACATGGGCGCTTTTTTCCCACTTCCCATAATCCGGGCAAGGAAATTCAGGGCATAGGCATCCGGATGATACTGTTCTATTGTAGGCCAGACCATTGTTAGCAGCGGTGTCTTCGCAAAATTATCTTCATGATACAACCGTTTTGTTTCCTCCAGGACAACCGGAATGGGATCCAGATCCGTTACTTTATTTCCGGAAGGAATTTCGCCGAAATATTTCTGCACCAATGCTTTCATTTCATTGGATTCGAAGTCTCCTGCAATTACCAGTGTCGCATTGTTGGGCAGATAGAATTCCTGGTGAAAGGCTTTTACATCATCGATGGTTGCATTGAACAAATCTTCCATTTCACCGATTACCTGCCAGTTATAGGGATGATCAGGGGGGAACAGGTTTTTACTGATCACATCGTTATTATGTCCGTATGGATTGTTGTCCACCAACTGCCGCTTTTCATTCAGCACCACATCCTGTTGGTTGGCGAAAGCCTGGCGGGTTACGGTATTGATCATATACCCCATTCTGTCCGACTCCATCCAGAGGATCAGTTCTGCTGCATTTTTAGGCACCACTTCATAATAGACGGTACCGTCAGGGCTGGTGCCGCCGTTTAAGGTTCCTCCGGCACCCTGAATCTTTGCAAAAAACTGGTCCTGACCCACATTTTCTGACTCCTGGAACATCATGTGTTCAAAAAGATGGGCAAAGCCGGTTTTTCCCGGTTTTTCCCTGTTGGAGCCCACATGGTACTGGATGGCAACCGCAACAATGGGGTCCGACATGTCCTGGTGCAGGATCACATCAAGACCGTTCTCCAACGTATATTTTTCATAGTCGAGGGTTAAAACTTCCTTTGAATCGCTACAGCTGTTAAAACAGATAAAGCCCAGCGACAAAAGTATCGCAGGGAGAAAATTGAATCTCCTTTTCATTATTAATGGGATTTTGAGGTAAATATTATGTAACAATAAATTTGTCAGGTTTGCCCGTTCATAAGACATTTTATCCCCTGTTTCCACGGGCCATAAAGTAGAAACCGATGGCTAACGGGGCACAATGGGTTACTATCGCATCCAGATCAACGTTTCCCATAAAGATCATGATCACGGAGAGGACAGCAACAACAAGGCCGGAAATAACTGTCAGGGACTCCTTCTTTACAAAGACTCCTACAATCAGTAAAATTGTAAATAGCACCATGAACACTGATATATACCATATTAAGGAGGAGAAATCCAAATCCGAAATTCTGTCAAAATAGAGCGAAAATACAATGATTGCCAGTGCTATTCTAAGCAACCATTTGGCTAGTGATACAAATGATTTTTGTGGTCTCATCAGGATATAATTTGGTTAAACTTCATTCTTTATAACGGAAAAACAAGATACGTAAAATTCATACAAGAGGAGAATAGCGGGAATGAATTTAACTAAATTTCCTTATAAGAAATGAAATGCTTAATTTGCAGGGAGTTCTAATTTGCACTAAACCACTAAACCAACCCTTATGAAGAAATTATTAATTTTTGCATTACTCCCGATTCTTGCTGCATGTAATACTGGAAGGAACAGTGATACGCAGCAGGAGGAATGGATTCAGCTTTTCAATGGTGAAAATCTTGATGGCTGGCACATCAAAATTGCAGGGTATGATCTGAATGAAAATATAGGAAACACATTCAGAGTGGAAGATGGTATGATCAAGGTGAGGTACGATGCCTACGATGAGTTTACAAATCAATTCGGACATATCTATTACGATCAGAAATTTTCACATTACAGATTAAGGGTAGAATACAGGTTTGTTGGGGAGCAGGCGGGGGGCGGACCTGAGTGGGCCATAAAGAACAGCGGGGTTATGTACCATTCGCAGTCTCCTGAAAGTGTACTGAAGGATCAATCTTTTCCGGTTTGCCTGGAGGGTCAGTTCCTGGGGGGCTACAATGAAAATGAGCGGCCCACGATGAATCTGTGTACTCCGTCTACACATGTGCATATAAACAATGAATTGGTAACACAACATTGTATCAGCTCCACCTCAAAAACCATACGTGGTGAGGAGTGGGTGAGCGCGGAATTTTTCGTATATGGCGACAGTATCATCCATCACCTGGTTGATGGTGATACCGTATTTACCTTCAGCAAGCCGGTTATAGATGGAAGTGATCTTCCTGAGGGATTTCCCATGACGGACGGTGAACCGCTTCGCGAAGGATACATCTCCCTCCAGGCCGAATCTCATCCGGTTGATTTCCGGAAGGTGGAATTGCAGGATCTGAGCAAGTAGCAATTCGGGATTCTAAGGCTTATTTTTGACCGGGAAGGTACATGTGTGAAGGCTGGAGGTTGTGTTCTTCCACCATCTGACGAGCCCATTCCAGGTTTCCCAGGTTTTTGGAATCGGTATTATTCGTTCCGAGGGCAAACTTTACACCCGCCTCTTTGGCTTTTGCGATTACACGGCTTCCCGGTAACCGGAGTTTGCTGTTGATCTCCAGTGCAACATTATTTTCAACCAGGGCATTCACAACCCTGTCAATGCGTGCGTCTGTCCACAATTCATCGTATCGGTCTTCCAGTTCAACAGGGAGGTAGGTGGGATTTACATAAATGGCGACCGGTTCGGTTACAACCATCTCTATCTGGCTCACCAGCTGTTCCATAAAATCCTGCGGATCTCCCACTTCAGTTTCTTCAGGGATCCACAATCGCATCCTGGTTCCGTTCCTGTTGGTCCAGGTCATTGCATCGGTAAAGGCATAGTCGAACCGGGCTACCAGTTCGGGGGAGAACATACCCACCCATTCCCTTCCCTCTGCCTGCATGGCCTTGAAAATTGGCAGACCCTGGATGGAAGCATGGTAGGCCTCCAACTGTTCGTTAGTTTCTATGGGGAATTTTAATCCGCAATTGGCAGCCACACCGTAGTTGATGCCCATTTTAGCTGAACGTTCTATGAGTGCAGCGATGGTAAGATCACCTTTCTCGTGTACGTGGTAATCGACCACCGGCATTAACCGGCTGTGTAGTTGGGTTATTTCCCGGGCAAAATCCGGATCATCATTCTGTCGTTTTTCCGCCGGGGGAAGATTCGTGATTGTCATGTTCCTGAATTTCACACCCGAATTGCCAAACAGGGTCCTGATGGCAAAGGTTCCCGTACCCAGTTTGCGGGATTCCAATTGAGCTGTACGAAAGGGTACCTCCGGTTCAATATAATCAACCACCGGATATCCATTTACGGTGATGTTTATCTTGTTTTCCACCACCATGATTACCAACTTGAACCAGGATCCATCCTCCACCATATTGTAATAGATATTCCTCACATTGGATAGACTCCCTGTTTTAAGCAACTGGTCCCAACTCCCCACCTCGCTATTGTCAATGTTAACTTCATACCCCTGCTCAAGGTCCCGTTTATTCGTATGAAACAGAATGGCAGCGCTACCTCCCGGCATGGTCTGTACCTCTGTGGACAACTCAAAATTCCGGAATGTATTTAAAAAACCCGGATTGTAAACCACTGTCGAATACTCTTCATTCATTTCCAGGACACCTTCAGACAGGAGCGAGATGCCCTCTCCCTGCCATCGGTTAGTCTCTTCAAGAGGATGAAGTACCTGGCTGTTTCGGTTACATGAGACCACGATGGAACATGCGATTAAAAGGGTGGCGAAATTTTTCATATTCATGGGTTTATTAAAATTTTCAGGGATCGAATCTGCTAAAATATAAAATTCTCTCCACTTGCTTTTATATTCAACGGAAAGAAGTTCCGTAAAAAAAATCTAAATTTGTGCCCTCAAACCAGAATCTTCCGAATAAACTTTTTTGATCTGAACCTGTTTTGATATTGAACATACAATTAAGATAATTACATGAAAAAGAAAACACTCCTTATGATCCTTGATGGATGGGGAATTGGAAATGGAACTAAATCAGATGTGATCAGTCAGGTACCGACACCAAATGTTGACAGGCTTGAACAGACTTATCCAACTAACAGGCTTTTTGCATCCGGTGAGGATGTGGGTCTGCCAGAAGGCCAGATGGGAAATTCGGAAGTGGGGCACCTGAATATTGGTGCAGGCCGGATCGTATTTCAGGATCTCGTGAAGATTAACAGGGCCATTCGTGATGGCTCCATAAAAGATAATGAGACGCTTATTGAGGCATTCAGTTACGCCAGGGATCAGAAAAAGCAGGTTCATTTCCTGGGGCTGATGTCGGACGGAGGGGTTCATTCTCTTGATAAACACCTGTATGCATTGTGCGACATGACCGGTGATTACGGGATTGAAAATGTGTTCATACATGGCTTCGGAGACGGACGGGATACCGATCCACAGAGCGGGAAAGGGTACCTGGAAAATTTGTTGAAGCACCTGGCTACATCAAATGGTAAAATGGCCTCATTTATAGGAAGGTACTATGCCATGGACAGGGACAAGCGATGGGAACGGATAAAAGATGCATACCAACTTCTGGTGAATGGTGTTGGTAAAAAGAGTGATGATATTCTGAAAACGGTTCAGGAGTCGTACGATGATGGGATCACCGATGAGTTTATGAAGCCCATTGTGATGGTCGGGGAGGACAATGAACCGGTTGGAAATATAAGGGAAGGAGACGTGGTGGTGTTCTTCAATTTCAGGAACGACAGGGCAAAGGAGCTTACCATAGCCCTTACCCAGCAGGACATGCCCGAATTTGACATGAAAACCTTACCGTTGCATTATTGTACCATGACCCCATACGATGCTACATTTAAAGGAATGCATGTGATATTCGGAAAGGATAATGTATTCAATACCATGGGTGAGGTGGTATCCAATGCCGGGCTGTCGCAACTACGGATAGCCGAAACCGAGAAATATGCCCATGTGACCTTCTTCTTTTCCGGGGGAAGGGAGGAGGTATACAAAAATGAAGAGCGGATCATGGTGCCATCACCCAAGGTGGCTACGTATGATCTTCAGCCTGAAATGAGTGCATACACAGTACGGGACAGGATTGTTGAGGCCCTGAACACGGGTAAACATGATTTTGTCTGTCTCAATTTTGCCAATGGCGACATGGTGGGGCATACCGGTGTGTATGAAGCCATTAAAAAAGCCATTCAAACGGTGGATGAATGTGTAGGTGATGTTGTGAACGCAGCAAGGGAGAACGGTTATGATGTACTGATCATTGCCGATCATGGAAATGCAGATAATGCTGTAAATGCTGATGGGTCACCCAATACTGCCCATTCGCTGAATCCGGTACCTTGTATCCTGGTATCAGATGATTATCAATCAGTTGGGGAGGGTATACTGGCCGATGTGGCACCCACGCTTCTTCATATCATGGGGGTTGAGATCCCGAAAGAAATGACAGGTAAAGTATTGGTACATGCGCGTTAGGCTACGACCTTAACACATAATATTCAATTACGTAATATCCTTCGGCCGGGACTTTTGGTCTGAATGGTGGTAGTTCCCTGATGGTTCTGCCCTCTTCAAGCCTGACATCACTAAATTCGCGGGTGTCGACAGTCTCCCCATCGGGGGTTTTGACCACAATTTTAAGTCTGACGGTCCGTTGTTTCCCCACATTCAGCATCACAGGAGTGAGCTGGTCCCTGTTATGGTAGATCACATCGGTGTTGTTACTGCCTGCCAGGACATCCTGTAAAGCCATCTTATTGATATAAAACCCCAGTTTTGCATGGCCCATGGCATCGATAACAGGTTTACGGTAAGTTCCGCTGTTGGGTCCTCCGTGGAGGCAGCACCAGCTGAACCCGTCAATATCATGGATGCGTTGCCATTTCATCGATTCCCAGGCACTGAATGCCTGCCACGCCTGGCTTGCTTTCCATTCATGGAAACCGAATTCACGGCCCACACTTCCCACGTCATATTTGTTTTCATAGGAGGGCATCTGGTACCAGGGCTTCCCCTTTACCAGATCAAAATTCTGCATCCCGATGGATTCTTCGTGTTCAAAGTTAAAGTATGCCCTTTCCCTGCTCTCCAGAAAAGACCTTCTGTAGGGGTCGGGCCATTTCCTGATATTGTGCCACGGCGCCCCGTATCCGGTCAATGCATCCTGGTTCCCCCGAACAATCAGGGGGGCCGTCCATTCTGCAACCGGCACAATGGCATTACCCTCCCTGTCGATGGTCCCTTCATCATTGTTGTAATGAAAATGCCTGTTAAAAGAACTGGGAGAGATCAGGCGGCTGGAATCCCGCTGACTGATGGTTTGATACATTTTGGCAATGAACCTGTTGGAGTATGAAAGCGGTTTGTCGTAGAAGCGGTTCGGATGGTTGGAGCCTTCCCACATGACAATACTGGGGTGATTAAAGACCTGGTCCATGTATTCAGGGTATCCTTCAAAATCTATTCCTCCCCATTCCCCTTCCCGGATCCAGGAGGCGGTGGGCCAGATAAGCATGATGCCCAACTGGTCGGCCATCTCAGCCACCCGTGGATCATTTACACTATAGGCATAACGTCCTCCGGCATGCACATGGATTCTCAGGGTATTCCCCAGCTTCTTGCAGGCCAGCAGTTCATCGGCCAGTACAGAAGAGGGCGGACACCGGTTCCATTTCGCCAGGTTCTCAATGGGCATCCTGAAGCCCATTGTCTGTGCCCCACCCAGTAATTCAGGGTCCCCGTTGATCCGGAAAATGCCTTCTTCCTGGCTCACGGTGCGTATACCGGTGGTAATCATTTCGTCATCAATCAGCCGATTACCATCTTTGATCTTCACATGGATCCGGTATAGATTGGGGGAATCATGGGTCCACAGGTAAGGTGATTCTACGGTTCCTGCGTAGTTAATATGGACAGAATCGAGGGCAAAGAGCTCCACCGGAATTTCAAATGAAGCTGCTTTCCTGTTCCCCTCCACGGGGAACCAAGGATAATAGTCCACTTCGACTGTTCCGGTGAAAGTTGTATCGGAATTGTTCTGAAGTTCTATCCTGTGAAATTGTTGCGCATGCTCGTCAACGGAGCTTGTGAATGTCTTTACAGAATGTATATTGATCAATTCTGTCAGATCGATCCATGCCCTTCCACAGAACCAGCCGATATTCCTGTCGTTCGGGGAATGGTACAGGGGACCATCGTTATAGTAAGAATAGACCCTGATGGCTATGGTATTCTCCCTGTAGGGTAACAGGAACCGTGAAATATCAAGTTTAACCGGGTGCCTGTTGTTTGTTACAAAAACAACTTTTCCATTGACCCATATCTCTCCTCCCGGGTCCAGCGTTTCAATATTGAGCCATGCTTTCCGGATCGATCCGATCTTTATTTTTTTTCGCAGGTAGAGGTCCTCGCCTGCTTCCAAAGCCCCTCCTCTTACTATGGGTAGGATATCCGTCTCCCAGGCACGGTCATCAAATCCGGGGTTGGCCCATTCATCGATATTGGTTCTGACATCAAAATTTTCCCGTAAGAACGGCCTGATATGGTAAGGAGCTCCCGGGCCACAACCGGTGGTGTCGAAATTAAGCCCGGTCAGATCGTCCAATTGTATTCCCGTGCCGCCGCTAATTTGAATACGATTGACCAAAGAACTGTTTCTCATGGATGCCCAGTCGGCTGTTTTTTTCCCGTTAACCAACAGGTTATACCTGTTATTCACAAGGTCAACCTCCATTTTAAAATCGTACCATTTCCCAGGGGTGTAGGATTCTCCCATTCTGTCAATTCCGCCGGAGGTGTAGAAGATGTTTCCGTTGGAATGAAATCCGGCCTCAGCAATTATCCGGTTATTCTCCTTCAGGGCGATAGCCATGGGAATGTTTCCTTTATAGCTCATGGCTCGCCAGCTCAGGAAGAAACGCCATTGCAGGCTGTCAGTGCTTCGCTCTATCTTTACCCCGGGCTGTATCAGATGCAGAGACCCGTTTTCAACCAGTGCTCCATCGATGCTATCCCATGCTAATAAAGTGGTTTTGGATCGTTCAGGGTCCCCAGGTTTAAAACCCGTTGTATTCCATGAATCGAGTACGATACGCCTTCTTTTGTCGGGTACTGGTTGTGGTTTCAGCTGGCTGAGGAAACGATCGGTTTCAGCTTCCGAATTAACCTTCCTGTTCAGGGCTGTATCGGAAAACCAACGGCCGGCCACATCGGCATATACTTTCAGAAATTCAATCCGCTTTTCGGTTTCAAAAAATTCATTCTCACCTTTAAAATCTGTGATACCTGCTGCTTCCCTATCCCTTGTAAAATACCTTAGCTCGAAGGAGGAAGAGATTTGGCTGTTGGTTGGGACCGGCAACAGTGTCACACTTAAGAAAACGATCAGTAACTTTTTCATCAGAAGTTGATATTTGAATTGAATTTCTAACCGGGTATACCGACCCGGATAAATTCTTCCCTGATACGGGGAATGATCATGGTTAGGTCAGTCATAGTTTTTTTGTCATACCTGATATGTGTATTGTAGGTCCTGAGTTTTTTCTGCGTGGTATCCACACTAAATCCCTCCTTCTGATACATGATATCTACATCCTCATAAACTTTTCGTAGTTTTTTGAGCATCAACAGGTAACCTTTCACTGAAAGAGATTCCTGGTGATTGCTGAGTATGGTATAGATGCTGTTAAGTGTATATTTTTGCTGGAGCAGATGTTCGGCGATGACATGGTTCCCAGTGTCTGCTTCAAATATCTTCACTCCAATATACATGGCTTCCAGCCAACCTCCTGTTAGAGACAGCGCTGCCAGGTTGTCATTGCCGTTTTCCCTGAAGAACCGGTCGGTTTTCCTGTAAATTTCTTCAAGGACAATGGTCAGGGAGTCCAGGTTGTCATAGGATTCCTCAATCTGCTGTGAAGACTGTTCAAAAATTGATCGTGGAATGTTTAGTTTTTGGGAGATTGTTTCCAGTGAATTGTAGTATTGTGCTGCCTGTACTGCCTGTCCGAGGAATTTCATATAGGTAATATCGACCCCGTAAACACCCAGCATAAGCGCCAACTGTTCAGGATTGTCATACATGGTGATATCATCGATGGGAGCGGGAATATCAGGATTGTAATTGGTACCCGATCGGTTAAACATACCGGTCATATCAGTAGGCAGGTACATTGAATAGACAACCTCCATGATCTCTTTGCTTTCTGCCCTTAATTCCTGGTTTTCAAACAGGTTGTCCGCCGGTCCTGTCTTGTTTTTGCAGGCGTTAAGGATCAACAGGGCCAGGATGACAGGTATAAATGCAGTTCTCATATGCACGAATTTTTTTAAAATTAAGAAAAAGAATGAAAATGCGAAAGTATATGCAAGCTCACTCTGTTGCGAGGAATAAAGTCGTCCCCCCTTTTTTATATCGTCCATTCCGGAATAGCTTGTAATACAGGGAAAGTAAAAAGAGCGAACGGCTCGGGAACCATTATATTAAATTACGGATTTTCAGCGTACTGACAATGATTTTAACGATTGTATCGATTTCCAGAGTCATGCAGTTAAGTTTAATGTCAAACCGGGTATAATCAGTTCCTTTTCCATGGAAATAATCCCTGAAGAGTTTTCTTTTTTTATCGATCAGAATTATCTGGTTTCTTGCTTGTTCCATGGTAAGATCATGTTTTGAGGCAACTCTGATTACTCTCCATTCCAAGGGTGCCTCCAGCATGATATGCAACGATCGGGGGATATCCCTGGTAATGGCTACTCCTCCCCGGCCAACAATGATTGTGTTACCGTTGTTGGCAAAGGTTCTGATAACCTTAGCAATGGTCGTTCTGATCTTCAGGTCCGATGTATAATAATCTTTAGACTGTGCCAGTAGCAGTTCTTCCAGGGTATTCCTGTTTTTATAGTTGAATACATGTTGGATCTGATCACTGTCGACGTTTAATACCTTTGCCGATTCATTAAGAATCTCCTTACTGATCCACCGCCATGGATAGTCCTTGCCCCGGTCCTGTTTCAGGCGGTTCAGTTCATCGGAAAGTAAAGCGGCGATCTTTTTGGCTTCACAGCCCATCTCCCTGGAAATTGTGACAACCGGACCGGGATAGAAATTCTTTGCAGGGTCCTCCTTGTACCAGTCTGCTTTATATTTAGACAGATCTACTTTCATTGGGATGCATATATTAGAAAGAAAACTTATACAATATTATCGTGCTTGATCAGAAAGCATTAAGAACCAGGCATGCGATGACTGTTTTGAAGTCGGGCTTAACGCAGCTATCGGTCTTTTCTTACAAGCACCAGTAAACCAGGTTCGTTACAATTTATAACAAAAAGGCCCAGAAGTCAAGAAGAAACAGACAATAATTTAACTTTCCCGGGAATATATTACATTACATCAACAGGAATGACCATCTCAGAATTAATGGTCTGACAAGTTCCGGCCATACATTCATACATTCAGATATATAAATTTGTTATATTTGTTTTTTAAGACTGTGGGACAATTCAGTTAAGAATCAATTTAAAATTCACAATAGATGAACAAAATTACTGTAATCGGAGCGGGCAATGTAGGAGCTACAACAGCAAATGTGATTGCCCAAAAAGATCTGGCAAGGGAAGTAGTACTGCTGGACATAAAAGAAGGTCTGGCAGAAGGGAAGGCGCTGGATATCTGGCAGACTTCATCCATTCTTCACTTTAACACACGGGTAACCGGTGTAACAAATGATTATCTGAAGACCAAGGGATCAGGAATTGTTGTGATAACATCGGGACTTCCCAGGAAGCCCGGAATGTCGCGTGACGACCTGATCAAGACCAACGCAGGAATTGTAAAAGAGGTAACGGAAAAGGCGGTAAAATACTCCCCGGAGGCGATCATCATTGTGGTATCCAATCCGCTTGATGTTATGACCTATGCTGCGTTTCTGGCAGCCAACAAAGCGCCAAACAAAGTGTTTGGAATGGCAGGTATACTTGATACCGGCCGTTACAAGGCATTTCTGGCTGATGTCCTGGAGGTGTCACCCGAGGATATACACGCCATGCTGCTTGGCGGACATGGTGATACGATGGTCCCGCTGCCCCGGTATACCTCCATCAACGGGATTCCGGTTACTGAACTGCTGGGGCCCTCGGTGATTGAAAAAATTGTGGAACGGACCCGTCAGGGTGGTGGGGAACTGGTTCGCCTGATGGGTACTTCTGCATGGTATGCCCCCGGGGCTGCTGTTGCGCAGATGGTGGAAGCAATTGTCGATGATCAGAAACGGGTATTTCCTGTTTGTGCCATGCTGAATGGCGAATACGGTATAAAGGGAATTTATCTTGGGGTGCCCGTAAAACTGGGCAAGGATGGCGTTGAACAGATCATTGAAATCAGTTTGAATACAGAAGAGAAAAAGCTGTTAAAAACATCCGCTGATTCGGTTCAGACAGTGATGAAAGTACTGGACGATCTGAAAATTTTCTAACGGGCCGAAAATTAATTTCTGATTACGACAACCGACCCGGGACCAGGTATGAGGGTCCCGGAAGTCGGGCGTATTTGCTACATTCTTTCGGCAAGTTTCAAAAAAATAGTATTATATTTGCGGGTCCAAATGGAAGGACTTATTAACTCATTATTAATAAACTAGTTAAAAATGCAGAATAAAGGTGCTGTCAGATTGTTAGCTATCGCATTTGCCGCAATTTGTCTTTATCAGTTAACATTTACTTTTTTTGCCACGAAAATTGAACGGGATGCCCGGGAATATGCGCAGGGAGATGTAATTAAGGAGCGGACATATCTCGATTCAATGAAGAATGTGGAGGTATACAATTTCATCTGGCTTAAAAAGTATACATACCAGGATTGTAAAGAGCGGGAGATCAACCTTGGTCTGGACCTGCGGGGGGGAATGAATGTTGTTTTGGAGATTGCTGTTGAAGATATTATCCGTGCATTGGCTGCGCCGCAATATCTTACCGATCCGGTTTTCACCAATGCTATGAATACGGCGAAGCTGGAGAAGGAGCACTCCTCCTCAGACTTTGTAGACCTGTTTGCTGATGCATTTGAGAATCAAAATCCTGGTGGACAACTGGCGCAGTTTTTCATGACACCTGAATCAAGAGGGGATATCGATTTTAATACTTCCAATGCGGAGGTTGTAGATTTTCTAAAGCAGGAAGCTGACGATGCCATTGATAATTCATACAATGTACTTCGAAACAGGATTGACCGTTTTGGTGTTGTTCAGATGAATATCCAGCGACTTGAGCGCCAGGGCAGAATTCTTGTTGCACTGCCAGGTGTTAAAGAACCGGAACGTGTAACCAAACTGCTCACAGGTACAGCCAACCTTGAGTTCTGGACAACCTACCAGAATACGGATATTTGGACCTCCATTGAAGAGGCGAACCAGATAATCGCGGATGTGAGAAAATCATCTTCTATACTGGATGAGGAGACTGGCGGGCAGGAGGAAATTACAGTGGAGGAACCAGGAACGGAAGAGATACTTCAGGATGAAGAGCTATTGCTGGATGATGAGAGTCTCTTTTCTGACACAACGGACCTGAGCATCCTGGGAGATAGCGACACAGCTGATCTTTTTGGCGATCAGGAGGCTGAATTTCTCCGTGACAACCCGCTGTTTGCAGTTCTGAGGCCTTATGTTGACAATTCCGGACGATTGATCCCCAGTGCAATTGCAGGTGTTGTGGAATTAAAGGATACAGCCCAGATAAACAAATTACTTTCCATTCCCCAGGTGAGACAATTATTTCCGGCAGATCTGAAATTTTCATGGCATTTTCAGGGAATGGGCGAACAGACCGAGTTCGTTTATCTTTATTCACTGAAGGCTTCCAGAAGCGGACAGCCGGCTATGGATGGGAAATATGTTACCGATGCAAGGATCAATACCGATCCGTATACCGGGCGGTTTGAGGTTTCCATGAGCATGAATGCTGAGGGAGCGAAACGGTGGGCAAACCTGACCCGTGAAAATGTTGGGAAGGCCATTGCCATTGTACTTGATGGTGTGGTCTATTCAGCACCCAATGTAAATGAAGAAATTAAAGGGGGAAGCTCCTCTATTTCAGGAGACTTTAGCCAAAAAGATGCGACCGACCTTGCAAATATTTTGAAGTCGGGTAAGATGCCTGCCAGGGCCCGGGTTGAATCAAGTGAAGTGATCGGGCCATCACTGGGAGCAAAGTCTGTGAAGGATGGTTTCAACTCCTTCCTGATTGCCTTTCTGGTAGTGCTGCTTTATATGGTGTTCTATTACAGCCGGAGAGCCGGCCTGGTCGCCGATATTGCATTGATTGCCAACATGTTTTTCCTGATCGGAGTTCTGGCCTCGCTACAGGCTGCACTCACTTTGCCCGGTATAGCCGGTATTGTGCTTACTATTGGTATGTCGGTGGACGCCAATGTGCTGATATATGACCGGATACGGGAGGAGCTGGCGGCAGGAAAAGGTAAAAAGGCGGCCATCAAGGATGGGTATAGAAATGCCTATTCAGCGATTATTGATGCCAATGTTACAACTTTTCTCACGGCACTGATTCTGTTCTTCTTCGGAACAGGACCCATCAAGGGATTTGCCACCACACTTGTAATTGGTATCCTCACATCTCTGTTTACAGCAGTAATTCTTACCAGGCTTGTATACGAACGTTACCTGGAAAAGGGATGGAAACTTACCTTTTCAACCAAGCTTACGGAAAATGCATTTCAGAATACAAAAATACAGTTCCTGGAAAAGAGAAAGATTTTCTATCTCATCTCAGGCGTTATCATCGCGGCAGGGATCACCTCACTAGCAGTGAAAGGACTAAACGGAGGGGTTGACTTTACAGGAGGAAGAAATTATGTAATCGAATTTAAACAGGATGTGGATGTGGCAGAGGTCAGGGACCGGCTTACTGATGGCTTTGGAGAAATGCCCATTGTAATTACTTTTGGCCAGAAAAGCGCAATAAGGGTTACCACCAAACACCTGATCAGGGATGATCGACCTGAAGTGGATTCCATCATTAAAGCAACCATGTTCCATAGTCTGCAACCCATGCTCGGTGACGATGTGGAATTGCAGGAATTTATAAACGGACAGGAATATATTGTGAGTGCCCACAAGGTAGGGCCAACCATTGCGAGTGACATTAAGAGAAACTCGGTATGGGTGGTACTTGCCTCGCTGGTGATCATATTCCTTTATATCCTTCTCAGGTTCCGTAACTGGCAGTATGGCCTGGGGGCGCTTACTGCACTTGTACACGATGTGCTGATAGTGATGGGATTGTTCTCCATCTTAAGCGGGATCATGCCATTCTCCCTGGAGATCGACCAGGCATTTATTGCGGCCATCCTGACTGTTGTAGGTTACTCCATCAACGATACGGTGGTGGTGTTCGACAGGATCCGGGAGTTTATGGGACTGCAACGGAAACGGGAGCGTAAGGAGATCTTCAATTCAGCACTGAACAGTACGCTGAGCCGTACATTCAGTACATCATTGAGTACATTTGTGGTACTGCTGACCATCTTTATTTTCGGTGGAGATGTGATCCGTGGATTTGCCTTTGCATTGATGATCGGAGTGGTTGTGGGTACCTATTCGTCCCTGTTCATTGCAACCCCCGTGGTGTATGACACCATCAGGAAGGGAGAAACTACCCGTGTTCTAAAAGGTTCCTTGAAGGCATAAATTTAAAATATAACCATGTTTGTATGCAGCAATACCCTGGATCGCTAAGCCGGGGTATTGCTGTTTTTTGAATGAGGTGCGTGTGATCAACAGGAATTTTCAGTACTCCGGACAAGGATCATGCATTTTCTCATTTCCTTTATTCGTTTATCTTTAAACCTTCTTATCTTTGTAAAAATCGAAAAATAATGGCTTGGGTACTTTTATTCTTTAGCGGGCAGGAGATACTGATTGTGGTATTGGCGGTGCTATTGCTTTTTGGTTCCAAAGAGATCCCAAGGATGGCCAGAATGTTTGGCCAGGGGATGAAAGAGTTCAGGCGTGCAACCGATGACATAAAGCGGGAGATTCAGGATAGTTCTGCAGACGTGGTAAAAGATTTTAAGGAAATCAAGGATGATCTGAAAAAGGATGCAAATGAGGTTGTGAAAAATGTAAAAAAGCAAGTCGACTCCGATTAATATTCCCGATCATCCATGAACATTGTCACTATACTTTATTTGATTCTCGGACTGGTACTGTTGTTGGTCAGCGGGAAATACCTGGTGGAAAGCAGCGTTGTCATTGCAAGGCATTTTCGGATTCCAACAAGTATCATTGGCCTTACCATTGTATCGTTTGGTACCTCGGCCCCCGAATTGCTGGTTAGTGTTCAGGCAGCCATCCAGGGTCACCCCGACATGGCAGCCGGGAATGTGATCGGAAGTAATATTTCAAATATTCTGTTGGTTCTCGCGCTAACCACCATCATCTTTCCGCTGGCAGTACAACGGTCTTCCGCATTGCGCGACTGGCCGATTATGATTGTATTAAGTCTGTTGTTACTGCTATTCCTCCTTGATAACCAGTTGTCATGGGTTGAAGGAGCTGTATTTGTAGTACTCTTGTTTCTTTATATTCTGTTCTCCATCAAACAGGCACGTATGCCTAAAAATGCGGATGTGGTAAAAGCCGGTGTTTTGCAAAGATCCAGGTGGTGGATCGCTATAATTATATTTGTAGTATCATGTGCAGGATTAGCCTGGGGAGCATCTTTGCTTGTGGAAAACGCTTCCCAGTTGGCGGAGTTTTTCGGTATAAGTGAACGTGTAATCTCCATATCGATGATCGCAATAGGGACCAGTTTGCCTGAACTCTCCACTTCCCTTATTGCTGCTTTCAAGAAAGAGACGGACATATCACTGGGGAATATTATCGGCTCCAATATCATGAATATAATTTCTGTTTTGGGCATTACTGCGCTGATAAAACCGATCAATACAGTTCCAGAGATTCTGAGAATCGATATTCCGTGGATGATCGGTTCCGGGGTACTGTTGTTTCTTTTTATGTTGCCACTGAAGAAAGGAAGAATTTCAAGACTGGAAGGTGCAGTTATGTTAATGGCTTATGTCATTTATATTTATTATATCTTTAGGACATGACACCAATGATCACCACAAAGGATATAACCAAAAGTTATGGTGAGTTGCGGGTACTCAAGGGTATCTCCATGGAGATCGGAGAGGGAGAAGTTGTCTCTGTAGTTGGTGCCTCGGGAGCAGGGAAAACAACACTTTTACAGATCATTGGCACCCTTGGAAGACAAAATAGCGGTACGGTTACTATAAATACGATAGATACTTCGCAGTTACAGGGAAACAAGCTGGCACGGTTCCGCAACAGGAACATCGGTTTCGTATTTCAGTTCCACCAGTTACTCCCGGAATTCACCGCGATAGAAAATGTCTGTATTCCTGGTTTTATAGCCAATTCGCCAAGACGGACCGTTGAAAAGAGGGCTGCAGAACTGCTGGAATTCCTGGGTTTGTCGCAGCGAACCGGACACAAGCCCGGTGAATTATCGGGTGGTGAGCAACAACGCGTTGCCATAGCGCGTGCCCTGATCAATGATCCGGCTGTGATACTGGCCGATGAACCGTCAGGAAACCTTGATACCGAAAATAAAAATGAACTGCACAACCTTTTTTTCAGATTGAGGGACGAATTTAATAAAACGCTTGTCATTGTGACACACGACATGCAGCTGGCAACAATGGCCGACAGGATCATACGCATGAAAGACGGGCAGATTATCAAGGACTAGCTTTTTGAGGCACAATAATAATCTACATGACTGAAAATTTGCAGATCAGGGAATACCTGGAGGAGAAGGTTGTGCAATACAATCAACCCTCATTCATTCCCCTGGATCCGATTCAGGTTCCCCACCGATTTATAGACAAGGAAGATATAGAAATAGCAGCATTCCTGACAGCTACCATCGCATGGGGACAGCGAAAGACGATCATCAACAATGCAGGGAGGTTGATAGGGATGATGCCGGGCGGGCCATATAATTTCCTGATGGAATACAAAGAGGATGAGTTAACTCCATTTTTGTCGTTCGTACACAGAACATTCAACGGGTTTGATTGCCACTATTTTCTGCGGGCTCTGCGATCGATTTACCTTGATCATGGTGGCCTGGAGAAGGTCTTCACGGAAGGGTACAAGCAATACGGGGATATGTTTGGCGGGTTAGTCCGGTTCCGAAGCGTATTTTTTAGTAATGGTGATCCCGGCAGGACCAGCAGGCATATTTCAGATGTCACCTCCAATTCGGCAGCCAAGCGTCTAAACATGTTTCTTAGGTGGATGGTACGGGAGGACGCACAGGGGGTTGATTTTGGCCTCTGGAAGCAGATCCCCATGTCGGCACTCTATATCCCGTTGGATATCCATTCGGGGAACAGCGCCCGGAAACTGAAACTGTTGAGAAGAAGGCAGGACGACTGGAAGGCTGTAACAGAGCTTACCGGTGTTCTCCGGGAATTTGATCCGGAAGATCCGGTGAAGTATGATTATGCCCTGTTTGGACTGGGGGTCTTTGAAAAATTCTGAGAATGCGAATCGCCGAACGGTGTAGTGACCCCTCATTTCTTGCCGACAAAGTTGCTGAAAAGTTTAAAGGTGAAAAGAAAGAGCAGATCAGGGCCTACCTGATGAATGAAGATAACTGGTATATTCCGTTATTTGAAAAGTAGGATAAAAAGGTGATCCCGGAAATTCCCGGTATCTTGCTATACTGATTCTATATTCGGCGAAGTATTTGACAATCATGTTTACTTTTGTTCAGTGATGAATTAACCCATCTTTAGTAGTTACTTTATGTCAGTTAACCGGTATGGCTAATCAATGGTTTTGTTTCAAGAAATTCACCGTAAGGCAGGACCGATGTGCCATGAAGGTTGGTACCGACGCCGTGATACTTGGAGCCTGGACACCGGTTGAAGGCAAATTCAGGGCATTGGATATTGGCACCGGAACCGGGATTCTTGCCATGATGCTTGCCCAACGTTCAGATGCTTTAAACATCCTAGCCCTGGAACTGGATACTGATACCGCTGTGCAGGCCACGCAAAACATAGCCGGCTCTGATTTTTACCGGCGAATTAATGTACTGCAAATGGACTTCAGGAATTATTACCTTCAGCCGGAAAAGGAGTTTGACCTGATTATATGTAATCCTCCCTATTTTATAAATTCTCAGCGACCAGCCGACGAGGGACGTTCACTGGCAAGGCATTCTGAATCTCTCAGGATGAAAGATATCTTTGCAGGTTCAGCTAAACTTTTGCAGGAGAACGGACATCTGAGCATGATTATTCCGGCAGACGTAATCGATGTTACCATTGAATCAGCAAAGGTTGCAGGATTGTACCCGGAAAGCATTCTGAATATCCATCCGTTACCAGGGGTTGAACCGAAGCGGGTATGTCTGCTTTTTTCGTTTGAAGAAAAGGTGCCTTTAACGGAGTCGCTCGTTATTGAATACAGTGTCAGGCACAATTATACTGAGGAATACCAGGAATTAACCAGAGAATTTTATCTCAATTTCTGATCACAGACTGCTCATATCTCCCGGTATGATAACCTCCTCTTCCACAAATTCGATATTGTATTGTTTCAGCTCCCGGAGAACTGGTTCATATACCTCCTTGTGAATGGGTAACTGAACCCCTTTCAGACCAATTTTGCCTTCCAGTATCAAACGACTGGTTATTGCTACCGGCAGCCCCACCGTAGCCGCCATGGCCGTATGATACGTATCCTCACCGATATAGGTCATGGTGGAATAGAGTTTCTTACGAACCTTATTTTCAATATAGTCAAACTGGTGCTGCATCACAATCATGTCCTTATCTCCGGGGTTCATCGACCATTTGTTTTCCAGGATGACCTGTAGTACTTTGGCGGGAGAGAGACTTGGAATTCCAATCTTATGCTCTTCAAAGATCCCCAGCCACTTCAACCGGTTCATCATATTTGAATCTGTTGGGATGCCCAGGTAAAGGGATAGTTTTTCTTCCACGGGGATATCTACCCTGTATGCCATGAAACTGTTGATAAATTCCCTGTATGTCATATTTTCTGTATCCTCCATGACATAACTGTCATCTGTGGCCCCAAGCTGTACAAAGGTATCCCAGGCCTCACAAAAGCCGGGCCTCCTGATGGTCCCCCTGAACATGGTGTTCAGGTTATGTAAGCCGTATGTTTCCCTGTATGTGAGAGAATCCCGGTTACCGTAAACTTCAAATTCCCCCTGACCCGGTACTTCAATGGTTTCGATACGACTGAACAGCTTGTGGTATGGGATATATTTGAATTTACCGTTATGGAGGAATCGTGCACCATCTTTTCCGGCAAGGACTACATTCCGAGGGTTCCAGGTGAACTTATACTGCCAGGGATTAGTTTCAAAACCCGGTGCCACAAGTCCCCCGGTACTCGATTCGAAGGCAACCAGATCAACACCCTTTTCACGGATACGGTTGATCGTCTGCATGGCCGACATATGATCAATACCAGGATCCACACCACATTCATTCATGATCAGAACCCCCTTTTTACGAGCATCTGAATCCATCTCCCTGATCTCCCTGTCTGCATATGAGGCAGTTACCATGTTCACACCATGATTGATGCAGGTTTTAGCCACCAGTGGATGCATACGGGCAGGCAGCATGGATACTACCAGGTCGGCATTTACAATCTCCCTGTTACGCTGTGGTTCATTATATACATCAAAGTCGAAGGCAGTGCAGTTCGGATGACCATCGATTAACATGGCAGCATTGGCAGCCGATTTGTCGCCAACTCGCAACTGTAATTTCAAGGAAGAAGATCTCTCAACGAAATAGCGGATCAGCATATTGGAGGATAAACCTGCACCCAGTATAAGTATTGTCTTCATCGTACATAGCAATTATAAAGACTAAAGATACGATTTAGCAGATGAGAAAAGTGTGCGGGAAGAGGTACTTTAGAACATACGGGTTTTTGCAATATCAGCCTGTGACCTGCCCGTTTTACTCAAATAACATATGTTCCGGGCATTCCTTTAAAAATGAATAACAGCTCATTGAACTATATTTACCCTACAGGGAAACAGTGGTTCAGAAACCGTGTATTCCCTGGATCCCGGGGAAAACGGAGGCTGATTATTCACTTGCCTGCTTTTGTGAATGTCAGAGATTCAGCGTTGCTGTTTAAGAATTCTTGCGATATACTTCCCGATGATGTCAAACTCTAAATTCACGACGGTACCTACCCTGAATGTGTGAAAATTGGTTACCTCATGGGTGAATGGAATGATTGCCACTTCAAAGGATCTCTCCTTTGAATTCACCACGGTCAGGCTCACACCGTTGATGGAGACCGAACCTTTTTCCACGGTGATATGCTCCTCATTTTTAGGTTCAAATTCAAAGGTGTAATACCAGCTTCCCTCAGCTTCCTTCACACCAGTGCATGTGGCTGTGAGATCCACATGGCCTTGTACCATGTGGCCATCCAGCCGGCCATCGAGCTTTGTGCTTCGCTCAAGATTTACCTCGTCTCCTACTTCAAGAAGACCCAGGTTTGACTTCAGAAGTGTTTCCTGGATGGCGGTAACAGTGTAGGTTTTGTCTGTTATATCAACAACGGTAAGACATACACCATTGTGAGAAATACTCTGATCGATTTTAAGTTCATTGACAAAGGAACAGGACAGGGTAATGTTGAGATTATCCTTATCCTTTTCCAGAGCAATTACTTTTGCAGTCTCTTCTACTATTCCTGAAAACATAATTGTCGGGTTTGTGATTAAAGGCCAAATACTTTTCTGAACTTATCTACCAGGTTTAATTTCTCCCAGGTAAACAATTCAACTTCAATTTCTTTTGTGTCGAAATACTGTGATGTAAAAGTTTTAGTTACTACCATGGGGGTTCTGCCCATGTGTCCATAAGCAGCTGTCTCCCGGTAAATCGGGTTTCTGAGTTTTAAATCACGCTCTATGGCTGCTGGTCTGAAATCGTACAGATCAGCATTACTTATTTTTTCAGCTATTTCGCTATCGGAGAGCTTAACTTTTGAAGTTCCAAACGTGTTCACATAAATTCCCACAGGTTCAGCCACACCTATGGCATAAGAGAGCTGTACTAGAATTTCGTCGGCAATTCCTGCAGCCACCAGGTTTTTTGAAATATGACGGGCAGCATAAGCTGCTGAACGGTCCACTTTAGAGGGATCTTTGCCAGAGAAGGCCCCGCCACCATGGGCGCCCTTACCCCCGTAGGTGTCGACAATAATTTTGCGGCCGGTAAGACCCGTATCACCATGCGGTCCTCCAATAACAAATTTTCCCGTTGGATTTACATGGAGGATAAAGTCATCGTCAAAGAGATCCCGGATTCTTTCAGGCAGCATCTGTTTCACACGCGGTATCAGGAATTCCCGAACGTCTGATTTAATTTTATTCAGCATCCGTTCATCATCGCTGTCGAATTCATCATGCTGGGTTGAGACTACGATGGTATGTATACGGACAGGCTGGTTATTATCATTGTATTCAATGGTGACCTGCGATTTTGAATCAGGACGCAGGTAGGTCATCACCTTCTCTTCCCTGCGGATGTCGGCAAGAACCTCCAACAGTTTGTGGCTCAGATCAAGGGGTAGCGGCATGTAATTGTCGGTTTCGTTGGTGGCGTAACCGAACATCATTCCCTGGTCACCGGCACCCTGGTTCATGGGGTCCTCACGAACCACACCGCGATTTATATCGGGCGATTGCTCATGAATTATGGACATGATCCCACAGCTGTTGTATTCAAACTGGTAATCGCTTTTGGTGTATCCAATTTTTTGGATCACATCCCGTGCGACCTTCTGTACATCGATATAGGTTTGCGTGTGAACCTCACCTGCCAGCACCACCTGGCCAGTTGTTACCAGTGTTTCACATGCTACTTTTGATTCGGGGTCAAATGCAAGAAACTCATCAAGCAAGGCATCAGAGATCTGGTCGGCAATTTTGTCGGGGTGACCCTCGGAAACAGATTCGGAAGTAAATAAATATGACATTATTCGTTCATCTAAGTTTAACAATTAAATTTTGTGCGGTGGGCGATTGATTCGGGAAAGTACCTGTTTTAGCATTTTTTTTCCGTGGTTGCAATCAGCCAAATCCTTCCACATAATTTCGAAAGCCAAAGAAAATGATAATTTAATTTTAAAACAAAAAAAAGCAGCGAATTAACATCGCTGCTCCTGTTTTTATATAAAATATACTGGTTGTATATTAATCAGTGGAATAAAGAAAACTTAGAATATTTTGTCATACATAACGCACAACCGAGTGCAACGAGCTCACGAATACCGCTGAAAATAAACTATTCAT
>JBBDIE010000083.1:0-28906 GCA_040880545.1 Bacteroidales bacterium
ACTTGGAGTACTTGGAGTACTTGGAGTACTTGGAGTACTTGGAGTACTTGGAGTTGGGGAACTCGATATTCTCCTGTTTCATTTAGACTCCCACTTCGAGATTTTGAGTATTGACGAATTCATCGTTTGAGCCCTTTTTTAACCACAGAGTTATGGGAGTTTAAAAATATTCCTGAATCCAACCACTCAGGAGCTTGCTCTAACTCCCTTTCTTTAGCACGTTATAAAATCCCTCTAATCCCGACAAATGTCGGGACTCTGCCCTAAACTCTGTGCCAGCTTGCTCTCTGTGTCCTCTGTGGTTAAATAAAGGGCACATACGATGAAAAAAGATAACATCCCACTTATCTGACGCCTCCCAGGTTCAGACTTCCTCTATGGTTATAAGCTCCTGTTGGCCGGTTCACCCCGTTCGGTATTGTTTTCATATTTCGGATTCTAAAACAGGGTGCCTTCAACGGGGTAATCCACTTTGTTAAGTGTTGTACTGCTGGTTCTGTCGTATTCCGGTTTTGAGATTCCATTGGTGACAGAATACGCGTTGAGCTGTTGTTCATCCATGGGGAGAAGCAGGTTATCCGCCTCCTTCTCAGAAAGACTCTGATCGATCCATTGTTGTTCATGGTTTTCCGGCAATAATACCGGCATTCTCTTTTTTGTATTGTGAATTTTTTCCATCAGTGGGTTGGCTCTGGTGGTTATAATGGAAAAGGTCTGTACCACATCGCTATTTTCAGGATTTTCCCATTGGTCATAAACTCCTGCAAAAGCCAACAGAGCCTGGTCCTTGTGGTGAATATACCAGGGGATCTTTTGCTTGCCATGGTGCTGCCATTCAAAAAAACCACACGCGATAATAAGGCAACGCCGGTTCTTAACCGACTGTTTGAATGACGGTTTTGTCCGGATAGATTCGGACCTGGCATTATAAGTGCCTTTTCTGATCATCCCGGCGTGTACAGGGTCGTGAGCCCAGGAAGGGATCAGTCCCCACTGCATCAGTTGTATGCGGGCCGGATCATCCTGAGCGATAACCGGGATCAGTGGATTTTCGAATGCCCTGTAAAGGTAGTGGAAATGAAAATTATTCAGTGTCGAACCATCGGTATTGAAACGTTTTTCAATGGCATTTCGTGTGGTATGAATATTAATCGTAAAACACATAATGGAGTTGAATAAAAAATGTATGATCAGGTAAAAAATAAAAAATTAACTTTAAATATAAACAATCGCGATAAATTCATTGTTTAGCAATTGTTAGATTCAGAACAAGTGAGCACAAAACAGAAAATACTACCGTTTTTCCCTCTGGGGGTTTTCCTTTTACCGGGAGAGGACCTGCCCCTGAGAATTTTTGAGCCCCGGTACCTTCAGCTGATTGATGAAGCCAGGGAACATGGTTTCACCTTTGCCATCCCGTTTTCCAGGAATGATGAAATTATGGAATATGGTTGCGAGGTAAAGCTTCAGCAGGTGGTAGCAGAGAATGAGCAAGGGCGCAAAGTAATTACCGTGGAATCGGTCTCCCTGCTTCGTATTCACAGTTACACCACCCAGATGAACGGCAAACTTTACGCGGGAGGCAATGTGGAAAGCCTTCCCCCCTCTCCCCCGGTCAGAAGCAACAGGCTGAACAATCTGATTATCTGGTACAGGGATCAATTCGATAAAAAATTCATGGAGAAATTTGAAGGGGATGAGCTCTGTTATTACGATATCATCCGTTCGCTGAACCTCTCATCGGAGGATAAATACAAGTTTGTGATGATGCAGTGTGATGAGAACCGGGAGAGTTTCCTGTCCAGTCAGATCGAATACCTGATCCTTATCAGGAACCAGGAGAAGATGCTGAACAATGATTATCATCTGAATTAACCGGTTGGGGTTCCTCTTCGTTTTTGTATACTTTGCTTTTGATCTTCTGCATTTCCATTTTCAGTCCGGCCACAGTTTTCACCAGTTCATTTTGCGGCAGTACCGGTTCGGGCAGCTCCTGGCTGATAAAATGGACAAATTTCCAGATTTCCTTAATGTCGGTCATTTTTACGTCGAAAGGTTCATAGATCGGGTTGAGCGAATAGAGGGTCAGTTTCCCCTCCTCTTTGATCTTATTCTCAATGATCTTGAATACGATCCCATCATCCAGGGTGAGGATTATGCATGCCTCTCCGGTAACGATCTCATACCAGTCGACCAGGTATTCTCCGGTGACAAATGCTTTGTCGGGGATGGGGAGCATGGAATCGCCATTGAGCTGGAATGTGCGGTATTTCCTGTTTGAAGAGAGAAACGGGAGCCGGAATATGGGCAGTTCGCTGATATATTCCGGGTCGGAATACCCGTTTGAATATCCTGCACGGGCCTTTTCGCTGACCAGTTCGATATTTTCCTCATTTGTATGATCAACCGTGGAGGCCAATATCCTTAGATTCCCTCCTTTCAGAAACACATCGTCGCCATTTTCCAGCTGGTAAATCTGGCTTTCGGATAACTGGCCGAGGTCTGTCTTTATAAGTGTATCGACGGCCATATTAAAATATTTCGAAAAAGCCAGCAGCACCTCTATTCCGGGTTCAGCCACCTGGTTCTCGTACCCACTGAGCGTGGATCGTTTCATATGGAGTTTGGCAGCCAGGTCGTCCTGGGTTTTATTTCTGCGGTTCCTCAATAATTTGATATTTGAATGAAAATACATGACTGATTTTTTTGTTAAAAATATTGCAGATTATATTCCCGGTGATTATATTGTAATCATAATATTGATCAATTTCTAATCAAATGTATGCAAAGAATTTTAAAAAAACAAACGAAACTGAAATTTTTCCGGGAACACACCCGGTTACTCCCCTCATCCACAGCCGGTGTGCCTCCCTGACAACCCTCTCCCCAGCTTCACGATCATCTCCCGAGATCCTTGCGATTCTCTCCCACAAATTCATCCCCCTAACCCCTGAAATATGACCACCCGAAACATTGTACATATGGACCTGGATACATTCTTCGTATCAGTGGAGCGGCTGCAGAACAGCAAGCTGGAGGGAAAGCCTGTGATCATTGGCGGGGCATCGGACCGCGGAGTGGTTTCCAGTTGCAGTTATGAGGCGCGCCGCTACGGTGTACATTCGGCCATGCCCATGAAACTGGCGCGGGTATTGTGCAGCGAGGCGGTGATTGTGCGGGGCGACATGGATAATTACAGCAGGTATTCCCGAATGGTAACGGACATCATTGCAGATGGGGCGCCGGTATATGAAAAGGCTTCTATTGATGAACATTACCTTGACATTACCGGTATGGACCGGTTTTTCGGCTGCATGCAGTGGAGCAGTGAACTGCGGGAACGGATTATCAGGGAGACGGGGCTTCCCATCTCTTTCGGTCTTTCTGTGAACAAAACGGTTTCCAAGATCGCCACCGGGGAAGCGAAGCCCAACGGGGCGATCGAGGTTCCTGTGGCCACGGTTCCCGGCTTCCTCTCCCCTCTCTCCATCCGGAAGATCCCCATGATCGGGAACAAGACCTATCACCTGCTCCGTTCCATGGGAATCACCAATATCGGTACCCTGCGTATGATCCCCCGGGAGATGATGGAGGGACTCATGGGGAAAAACGGGATCGTCATCTGGAAAAAGGCCAACGGCATCGATTCCACCCCTGTGATGCGTTATTCCGAAAGAAAATCCATGGGTACGGAAAAAACATTCGACAAGGATACCATGGATGTGAACCGGCTCAGGGACCTGCTGGTATCCATGGTGGAGAAGCTCACGTTTCAGTTGCGCAAGGAAGAGAAGCTCACCTCCTGTATTACCGTAAAAATAAGGTACTCCAATTTCGACACCCATACGCTTCAAAAACGTATCGGTTATACCTCCTTCGACCATGTGCTGATACCACTGGCAAAAGAGCTCTTCGACCGTGTCTACCAGCGACGTATGCTCATACGACTGGTCGGTGTGAAATTTTCAGGTTTGATCAGGGGGGTACAGCAGCTCAACCTTTTCGAAGACACCTCCGAAATGGTACGTCTCTACCTGGCCATGGATTCTCTGCGCAAACGTTTCGGCCCCGGCTCCATAAAACGCGCCACCGGAATCAAAGGCCCCGCACCCTAACATCGTTTCTCCCGCGAGCTTTTCAGGCATCTTCCACAAGTACAGCAAGTTTTTCCCATACCCCCATGTATCTTAACTGCCACACATATTACAGCCTTCGTTACGGCACCATTTCCGTGGAATCATTGGTGGAGGAGGCGTCCAGGCTCGGAATCGGGTCGCTGGCGCTTACCGACATTAATAATTCAACGGGCATGGTGGATTTTGTCCGGTCCTGCACCAGCCGGGGGATCCATCCCATTGCGGGGGTTGAATTCAGGCATGGCGACCAATACCTTTATACCGGAATAGCGAGGAATGGGGAGGGGTTCCGGGAGCTGAACGAGTTTCTTTCCTACCACAATGAAACCGGGCTCCCCTTCCCTGCCACGGCTCCGTGCACACGCGAAGTGTGGTTCATTTACGATTTCGACCGTGTTCCCGGCCGGCGTTTGAGAGATAATGAGATGATCGGTGTAAAGCCGGCCGATCTGAACCGTTTGCTCACCTCCCCCTGGCGGGATGACCATTCCAGGCTGGTGATCTTTCATCCGGTGGTGATGTTGAGGCGGGGGGAGTATGCGCTACACCTTCACCTGCGTGCCATCGATCACAACATTGTACTGGGCAGGCTGAAACCGGAAATGGCCGCCGGCAGGAACGATGTTCTGGTGTCGCCCGATCTGCTTCAATGCGCCTATGAGGATTTTCCGCAGATCATCCGCAACACCGGTAAACTGGTGGCCGATTGTGGTATCTCCTTCGATTTTAAAACCGTTAAAAACAAACGGACCTATACCGGATCCCGGTCCGACGACCGGATATTGCTGGAAAAACTGGCCATGGAAGGGATGGTATACCGGTACGGGAAAGAGAATCAGGAGGCACTCCGCCGGATCCGTCATGAACTCCAGGTGATCGACAGGCTCTTTTTCTCTTCCTATTTCCTCATCACCTGGGATGTGATCCGTTATTCCCTTTCGCGCGGGTTCTATCATGTGGGGCGCGGCAGTGGTGCCAACTCCATCGTGGCCTACTGTCTGCGGATAACCGATGTGGACCCCATCGACCTGGATCTCTATTTCGAACGGTTTATTAATCCGAAGCGCTCCAGCCCACCCGATTTCGATATCGATTTTTCCTGGAAGGAGCGGGATGAGGTGCTGGATTACATTTTCAAGAGATACGGAAGAAGGCACACTGCGCTGATCGGTACCATGTCTACGTTTCGCGACCGTTCCATCTTTCGTGAACTGGGAAAGGTCAGGGGGCTCCCGAAGGAGGAGATCGACCGGCTGATCAAACAGCCTGAGAATACAATGAACAGCAACCATATCGTTTCGACGATCTTTCGTATGGGCAACCAACTGGTTGACTTCCCGAACCTCAGGAGCATTCATGCCGGCGGAGTGATTGTATCGGAGGATCCCATCACCTGTTATACTGCGCTGGACATGCCTCCCAAGGGGTTGCCAACCACCCAGTGGGATATGTACGTTGCCGAGGCGATCGGTTATGAAAAACTGGATATCCTCAGCCAACGCGGGATCGGTCATATAAAGGAGGCGGCCGAAATAATTAAGTATAATCGCGGAACAGATGTGGATGTACACAAGGTAGAACAGTTCAAAAAAGATGAAAAGGTACTTGAACAGCTACGTATCGGGGAGACCAACGGCTGTTTTTATATTGAAAGCCCTGCCATGCGCGGATTGTTGAAAAAACTGCGGTGCAACAGTTACAAGAGCCTGGTGGCGGCCAGTTCGATTATTCGTCCCGGTGTGGCTAAATCGGGGATGATGCGTGAATATATTCACCGGTTTCACCATCCCGGAGATTTCCAATACCTGCACCCGGTTATGGAAGAACAACTTTCTGAAACTTTCGGGGTGATGGTGTACCAGGAAGATGTGATCAAGGTCTGCCACCACTTTGCCGGGCTTGATCTGGCAGATGCAGACGTATTGCGCAGGGCCATGAGCGGGAAATACCGCTCCGGCAAGGAGTTCAACCGGATCGCTGACCGCTTTTTCAACAACTGCAGGGAGAAAGGGTATCCCGACAGTCTTACCGGGGAGGTGTGGCGCCAGATCAGTTCATTTGCCGGCTACTCTTTTTCAAAGGCCCATTCTGCCTCCTTTGCCGTGGAAAGCTTCCAGTCGCTCTATCTTAAAACCTATTTCCCACTGGAGTTCCAGGTGGCGGTGATCAATAATTTCGGGGGATTTTACCGGACCTGGGTATATGTGAATGAGGCGCAACGAAAGGGCGGCACCATCCACCTTCCGTGCGTGAACAGGAGCGACCTCTCCACCAACATCGGGGGCAACGACATCTGCCTGGGGCTCGTACATCTGCAGAATCTTGAACATTCCATCGCAAAACAGATCATCACGGAGCGCGGAAGAAACGGTCCGTACACCAGTCTTGAAGATTTTATCAACCGGGTTCCCATTGGCCATGAACAACTGGTACTGCTGATACGTATCAGCGCCTTTCGTTTTACAGGAAAGACAAAAAAAGAGATGCTGTGGGATGTACAGCTTCTTTCCGGAAAAAACAGGAAGCAGGAGCATACCGGCAGTATATTCCCCCTGCCGCAGAAAAAGTTTGCATTACCCCCGCTTACACAATCGAAGATTGAGGATGCTTACGACGAGATTGAATTATTAGGGTTCCCGGTTACCGTTAATATGTTTAATTTGCTGAAGAGCGATTTCCGCGGCGAGATTATGGCCGGGGAAATGTTGCAGCATGTGGGAAAAAATCGGCGGATGCTGGGCAGGCTGGTTACCGTTAAAAATGTACGGACCGTAAAGCATGAATGGATGCATTTTGGTACATTTATCGATATGCACGGGGTATTCTTTGATGTGGTAAACTTCCCCAATTCATTAAGAAAATATCCCTACAAGGGTTCCGGTATCTACATTCTCCTGGGAGAGATCACAGAGGAGATGGGGTTTCCCGGGATGACGGTTGAAAAAATGGAAAAAATGCCGATGGAACCGGATCCAAGGTATTGAGTCAGACCGTGATTCAGGTGGGTAACTCAATCAATCCGCCTCACATTTGCTACTCCCTTTACCTTCTTCATTTTCCGGATCAGCGCCTCCAGGTGTTGTGTATCCTTCACAAACAGCGATATCTTGCCTTCGAACATGCCATCCTTTGAGTTGATGGAGATTGCACGCATATTCACCTGCAGATCCCTGGAGATGACATCGGAAATATTACTGACGATCCCCAGATCATCCCGGCCGGTAATAAGTATGGATATCTCGAAGCGGGCATCATCAGGACCCTTGGTCCAACGGGCTTTCAGTACCCTGTAGCCGTACCGATTCAGAAGTTGTGGTGCATTGGGGCAACTCATCCTGTGGATGGAAATACCTGCTGTTCGGGTAACAAATCCGAAAACTTTATCACCATGGATCGGATTACAACATTTAGACAGTTTGTAATCGATGTTAGCGATCTTTTCGTCGATAACCAGGATGTCATTCGATTGCTGAATAGCATTTTTCAGCATTTTATCCACCTTTTCATCTTCGATGGGGATCGCCTTGTGTTCCGCTGATTCCTTCTTCTCTGTAAAAATTTCCTTAATATCCAGCAAGTCTATGTTTTCCGCACATATATCAAAATGCAAATCGATGGAATCCTTGTATTTAAAATGTTGAATGACTTTCCGGACATTGCTGTCATTGTATTCAATCTTCCAGTTCTTAAAACGGCGACGAAGGATCTCCTTGCCGATCTCCGCCTCCTTGAGCTTTGCCTCCTTAAGCGCCTGTTTTATTTTTGTCTTTGCTTTTGAAGTAACAACAAAATTGAGCCAGTCAACTTTGGCCGTCTGTTTCTTCGTCCGGATAATTTCCACCTTATCACCATTGCTCAGTTTGTGCCTGATAGGCACATTTTTGCCGTTGATCCTCGCCCCGGTGCAGCTTGATCCAACATCGGTATGGATATCATAGGCAAAATCAAGTACCGTGGCATTTTCCGGAAATTTTTTCAGGTCTCCTTCGGGGGTGAATACAAATATTTCCTTACTGTAATGACTCATTTTCAGGTCATCAATCAGGTTTGCTGTCTCATCCGCATCATCCCGGTCGAGTGCTTCCTTCACTTTTCCGAGCCATTCATCAATACCAGCCTGTCCCTGAATTCCTTTGTATTTCCAATGTGCCGCCAGCCCTTTCTCTGCAATCTCGTTCATCCGTTTTGTCCTGATCTGAACCTCTACCCACTCTCCCCCGGGCACTACCACGGTTGTGTGCAGCGATTCGTAGCCGTTTGATTTCGGCACCGAGATCCAGTCACGCAGCCGGTTAGGATTTGGCTGGTAGATATCCGTTACAATGGAATAAGCCCTCCAGCATTCGCTTTTCTCTTTCTTTGGTGAACTGTCGAGGATAATCCTGATGGCAAATTTGTCGTATACCTCGTCAAATTCAATATTTTGCCTCTGCATTTTTCTCCAGATGGAGGCGATGGATTTGGGTCGCCCGACTATTTCACACCTGAGTTTCTCATGCTCAAGTTTCTCATTCAGAGGTGCTATAAAATCTCTGATAAATTTTTCCCTGCGGTTTTTGGAGGCTTGAAGCCGTTTTGTGATATCCTTATGGACCTCAGATTCGAGGATACTCATGGCAATATCCTCCATTTCCGACATCATTTCATACAGCCCCAGACGGTGGGCCAGTGGAGAGTAAATATCCCTGGATTCCCGGGCCGCATGTATGTTCTGTCTGGTCGGCCGTGAACCTGATTCACGCATTTTATATAACCGTTCGGAAATTTTTATGAGGAGAACCCTGAAATCCGTGGAAAAGGTAAGGATCAGGTTGCGCATGTTTTCCGAGTGTCTGTCTGATGATGTTGTGTTCAGCTCACTGATCTTCAGAAACTCTGAAAGGATCAGGGCGATTCGATCGTTCAGTTCCGCTTTTACATCATTCAACAACGCTCTTTTTTGTTCAACAAATGGCAAAATCAATACTGTTGATACACCCAGCGGGTCGATCCCCAATTCAACAATCACCATTTTCGCCAGGCTAAAAGCATACCCCGCCAGTTTATGACTTTCCCGGAATTCATTTTTTTCCATCTGAACAACCAGAAAATCGTAAGCTTTCCCAATTAATGCCTGCCCCTTCTTGTCATATTCTCTCCTGCATATTTCAGCCAGGTCAGCATACTTTTCGTGAATGATATCTGTATTATTATTAGACAAAACGTTACGCTGGGTTTACGGATATGAACCCTAAATATAATGATTTTGATTCAGCTTTATACCGGCCGCTGACATGGAATTTGAAATGCAGCAGTTATACCGGACTCCTCATTACTCTTCAGATTAAGTGTGCTCCGATGATTTTCCAGGAGAGTTTTTACAATCGACAAGCCAAGTCCTGATCCCTTTTCATTATCCGTTCCTCTTCGCAGCGCAGAAAACCGGCCCGACTTTAACATGGCAATTTCTCCCTGGGACAATCCTACTCCCTTATCCGACACAGATACATGCACGAGATCTTCTTTCACTTCCACAGAAACCTGTATCTCTCCTCCCCTGTTTGAAAACTTTATGGAATTACTAACCAGGTTTTTCATGACTGCCCTTATCATGAAATGATCGTAATAGCAGGAGATCTCACCAGTGATATTGTTAAAAAGCTTCAAATCCTTGTTTTTAACAGACTCACTAAAAAGTTCTAAAACATCATGAATTGTTTTATTCAGGTATCCCTCTGACGGTTGGTAATGCAACAACCCCTCCTGGATGTTGGTCCATAAAGCAAGATTTTCCAGTAATTCAAGAGACATTGTGGCTGAATTGGCCAGCCTGGAAAAAACAAGTCGACGTTCATTTTCATCCTTAAAGCCCTCTTTTGCAAGTACAGAAAGCGCTGTCAGCTGGTTTCCAATGGTTCCCCTGAGATCATGTGATATAACTGATAAAATTTTATCTTTTGTCCTGTTATAGGTATCCAGTTTTACATTCTGCCTGGTAATTATCTGATTCTTCTTTTCCACGGCAAGATTGTATTGTTTCTGCCTGCGCTGATTTGTGACAAGCAATATCAGTGCAGCTGCAAACATACAGATGGTCAGGATCACGTATACGGTAATCTTTCTGTGACGCTCAATGAGCACGGTATCCATATTGGCCTGGATCCGGAGATGCTCATTTTCTTCCTCCAGTGCCTGTGATTTATACCTCGTCTCAATCTCCTTAACTGCCCGTGCTTTGTTTTCATTCATCAGGCTGTCACTGAACTTTTTATGTAGCTCACCTAAGTCAACTGCCAGTTTATACCTGCCTGCATCCTTCATTAATTCCTTCTGCAAATAGTAGGATGATGTAATGTATTCTAAGGCCCCGATGATCATGCTGTTATGTAGCGCCGAATCGGCATACTTATATGATTTGTCAAGATGCCCTAACGCTCTGTATGTCTTACTCAGGTTAATAAATCCCCTTGCCAGTCCTTCAGGTTCCTGCAAATCCCTCTGCAGGGTAATGCCCATGTTATCCATCTCAATGGCTTTTTTAAATTCACCCCTGTAATAATGTACTTCTGCCAGAAAATTATAGCTGTTTGCAATTGCGTTGATATCCCCTAATTCCTTTTTTATTGCCAGTCCGCGATTTATATAACTCTCAGCCAGATCGTACCTTCCCAAAGAGATATAATTTGTCCCGATATTGGTCAGACATTTTGATGTTTCCCTTTTATTCCCAATATCTATGGCTACCTCCAACGCAGCAAGATAAAATTCCAGCGCTTTATTGTAATCATGCAACTTATTATAGATAACCCCGCTGTTCATCATACAGATGGTCTGATGTTTTTTATTATCCGTTACTTTTGCATATCCCAGGGCTCTGTTAAAGTTTTCCAGGGCTGTGTGGTATGCGCCCTGCAGCACGTAAACCACTCCCATATTCATGTACAGATCGGAAATCGACAAGGTATCTCCAATCTCCATATAAAGATCGGCTGCAGTCTGGTAGGTTTCAAGCGCCTTTTCATAGTCCCCGAAATGGTAGTAAATAATTCCCATATTATTCAGGCACCTGGTAATCCCGTTTACAGATTCATATTTTCTAAAAATTTTCAGCGCGATTTCATATTTTTCCAACCCGGTGGTGTATTGTGCCTGGGAGAGATAGGCATTCCCTTCATCCACCGTAGCTCCAGCCATTTTAAGAGTTTCTCCGGCCAGCAGGTATTGCGACCTGGCCCTCTCAAATTGTTTTATGGCAGTGGGGTATTTCCCATGGTAATACATGATCTCCCCGGTCGTCTGATAATACATTCCCAGGCCTTCCGCGTATCTTTCCGAAACCGACAACCTGTGTGCCTCCGTGAGAAGTTCATGGGCAAGGACTGTGTCGCTGACCTTATATTCCTTTGCAATTTCTGTAAGGAGCCTGATACGTACCGTATCATGAATTTTACCTTGCAATGATTCCTCCAATGCCTGAATACGAACCGGATCCTGACCCGATATGCAGGCAGAGATGCAGGAAAAAACGATCATAAATTGAATGATCTTCATAGGAAGTTGAGGGGCTTTAGGGCATAAATATAAAAATTCTACAGTTATTAATTACGATTCCTTTGCTTTTCAATAGTTAATAGTTGCAAAATAGGTGGTGCTATACGACAATGTGTGCTTCTGCTGCACTGGTTTCAATTTTTTTATATTTACAGGGCTAAATTAAAATCTATGTCTAAAAGATTAAAAATACCCCACACATTCGTGATCGTTTTCAGCTTTATAGTTGCCGCTGCAGTGCTTACATGGCTGGTGCCTGGTGGAGAATTTGAACGGGAATCGGTAACTGTGAATGGATTGGAACGGGAGATTATCATCCAGGATTCCTTTCATTTTGTGGAAAATGAACCCCAGACATGGCAGGTGTTTTCTGCGCTGTTCGATGGTTTTGTGGATAAGGCGGATATCATCGTTTTTATCATTATTATCGGCGGAGCATTCTGGGTAATGAATGAGAGTAAGGCAATCGATGTGGGTATTCAGACCTTCCTGGTTCAGGTCAGAAAACTGGACAGGTTGAAATTTTTCCGTTTCCTGGGGGTGGACAATATTGTGATCACGCTGATTATGTTGGTATTCAGCATATTCGGGGCTACCTTCGGAATGAGTGAAGAGACCATCGCCTTCACGATTATTTTTATTCCACTGGCCATTTCCATGGGATATGATTCAATTGTTGGGGTGAGTATGTGTTTTGTTGCAGCCGGACTGGGTTTTGCGGGCGCATTATTAAACCCTTTTACCATTGGTATTGCGCAGGGTCTCTCAGATTTACCGTTATTTTCCGGCATCGAGTATCGCCTGTTTTGCTGGGTCATCATCAATACCATAGGGATCGCCTGGATCCTTCGTTATGCAAGCAGGCTACGCAGATCACCTGAAAGTTCAATCGTATATGAAGAAGATGCATACTGGCGTTCAAGAAAGTCTGTTGATCTGAAGGAGATGAAATATTATACCCCGCTATCAGCCTGGATCACCTATTTTATACTTTCCGGAGTCATGATTGCATTTTCCGTGACAGATCCGCTCATTACCATGAAGATCGGCAACAGCGAATATGAAGGATACTTTCTGCCTCTGGTAACTATCATTTTCATAGTTACCGGTTTTTTCTCACTGCGTAAATCATTGCACTTTTATATTCTGAATCTCCTGGCATTTACCATTGTATACCTGATTGTGGGAGTGATGGGATTCAGCTGGTATGTAAAGGAGATCGCAACCCTGTTCCTGGTACTGGGACTGGTATCCGGCATCGCGATGAACAGTAGTGCCAATGAGATTGTAAAACAATTTACTGCCGGCATGAAAGATATACTAACTGCGGCATTCGTAGTAGGACTGGCCGGAGGAATCCTGGTGATCCTTGAAGATGGTAAAATAATTGATTCGCTGCTCTACTACATGTCCAGGTCGATGCAGGAATTCGGGAAGATAGCTTCTGTCTCCATGATGTATTTCATTCAGACGATGATCAATATTGTAATTCCCAGCGGTTCTGCAAAAGCGGCGCTCACCATGCCAATGATGTCCCAGTTTTCTGACCTTATCGGGGTTTCCAGGCAGGCAACGGTGATGGCCTTCCAGTTCGGGGATGGTTTTACCAACATGATCACACCCACATCGCCGGTACTCATTGGAGTACTGGGAATAGCCAGGATACCTTACGAAAAATGGGTGAAATGGATCATACCATTTATGGTCATGCTGATCGTTACGGGCTGGTTACTGCTTTTGCCAACAGTAATGATGGACCTTGCAGGATTTTAATTATCCTTAAAGAATACCACGTGTTCCACAAAGGAGAGACAAGGCATGCCTTGTCGTTACGGCCCCTATCTGAAGGTAATACCTACCCCGGCCGTATGGGTTGAGTAGAGGGTCCTGGTGAAATCGTAATGCAGTGTTATGAATCCAAGTTTTAACCGTACCCCTGCATTTAATCTCAGGTTCCTGAAGTTTTCAAAACTTAAATCCCTGATCGGATCAGTTACTATCCTGTATGTGGTTTTTCCAAAATCTTCCTCTGTTGTGACAATGTCATTGATCGGAAAATCTCCCAATAATGCCAGTTCAACCAGGGAATTTGAATAACCAATACCTTCGTACACAGTAATAAAAGGTATCGACTGTGAAGCAATAATGTTGAGTGTCCAGCCTGAAATATCCATATCCAGGGTCTGATCATCCCATGCAGGGGGATTCGTGGGTTGAATTTCCGCAATCGGTTCCATCTTCAGGTTCGCGGAAGTGGAAACTTTGGTATACCCTCCCTGTACTGCTATATTGATGAATTTTAGTCTCTTTACCACGGGAATCCATTGAGAAACCGAATGCTTTGCCCCAATTCCATAGACCCCAATCCTGCCACGATCCAGTAAATTTATTTCAGGAACATACCTGATAGTAATATCTGTACCTTTTATCAGACCCACAGTAGCCTGCACCATGGGCATGGGGAGGAAATTCAGTCCCGTTCCATTGGGATGAGGTACGTCTGCGAGGACAAAGCTTTCATTTACACCTGTTTCCGGGTTATACACAATGGTTTTATAGACCAGTGATGGTCTGGTCTCCATATTGCCGGCAACCGTAGGTGCAAAATTGGTAGAGCCTTCAATGTCAGCTCTCAATCCGGCTAATTTAGAGAGGTCATACGAGAGGGCTGTTGCAGGGGCATAGGCGATACTGAATGTGGCAGTGATATCAAATCCCAATAATTTGTGGGGCTCTGCTGTATTGTACCATCCTGCATTGAGGTTGGCCCCCATAATATTTGCATATGGCCGCATGTATTCCTCCAGCAATAACCGGGCATCGTTGGTAAATCCATACACAAAATCCAGTGATGGAAGTTGTCCATAAGCCCGGGAGGATGAGAGGATGATTGCCAAAGCAATGGCTATAATTTTAATTTTTTTCATTATCTGTTCATTTATGCTGCAAAAATACGAAATTTAATGGTAGTATCCCTGAATGATGAACTGGCCAACAACCAGATCGCTTTGATTTGGATTTCCATTGATCCCTCTTGTTGCAGTATCTCGAGCAAGGCTGCTTAAGCCTGCCCACTGTTCCTTCTCATCAAGAAAATTCAATTTATTGATCACCTCGCTGGTCCTTACCTGACCTAATACCAGTTCGTTTTTAAACTTTTATATGCGTTGTCTCTGCCAAATTGCTCCCTGATTTGAAGATACATGATAATTCGATTAAATTTGCTTCCATGGAAGCTACTTTTCAATTACCCAATCAGCCACTTGCAGACCGGATGCGTCCAACATCGTTGGATGATTACGCCGGGCAGGAACACCTGGTAGGCAAAGGTGCGGTGATTCGCACCATGGTTGAATCGGGTTCCATGAGCTCTTTTATATTGTGGGGGCCGCCGGGGGTGGGTAAAACCACACTGGCCAAGATCATTTCCCACCAGTTGAACCGGCCCTTTTACAGTCTGAGCGCCATTAATTCAGGTGTAAAGGATGTCAGGGAGACCATTGAAAAGGCAAGAAAACAGCAATTCTTCAATAAACCTAACCCGATATTATTCATTGACGAAATCCACCGTTTCAGTAAATCGCAACAGGACAGTTTACTGGGGGCGGTTGAGGCAGGCATCATCATACTTATCGGGGCAACAACGGAAAACCCCTCATTCGAGGTAATCTCACCACTATTGTCCCGTTGCCAGGTTTATATACTGAACAGCCTGGGTAAAGACCAGCTTATATCATTGCTTGATCATGCCATTACACATGACAGTTATCTGAAGAAGCTAAAGATCAGGATCCTTGAATATGAAGCAATGTTGCAATATTCAGGCGGCGATGCAAGGAAACTATACAATACACTGGAACTGGTGATAAGGTCGGAGTTGGCCGACAATGCCAATAAAATAGAGATCACCAATGATAAGGTAAAGGAGCGGCTCCAGGAAAATATTGCCATTTATGACAAGAACGGGGAGTTACATTACGATATCATTTCGGCTTTTATCAAATCGGTTCGGGGTGGTGATCCGGACGCAGCAGTTTATTGGCTGGCAAGAATGCTTGATGGTGGTGAAGAGATTAAGTTTATCGCACGGAGACTGGTGATACTCGCTGCTGAAGATATCGGGCTGGCAAATCCTAATGCCTTGTTGATGGCCAATAACTGTTTCCAGTCGATCCATGTAATCGGCATGCCTGAAGCCCGGATCATACTGTCGGAGACAGCGATCTACCTGGCAACTTCTCCCAAAAGCAATTCGGCCTATGCGGCCATTAATGACGCCATGGAAGAGGTGAAAAAAAGTGGAAATTTACCGGTCCCTCTTCATTTAAGGAATGCACCTACAAAACTGATGAAGGAGATTGGTTACGGGAAGGATTACAAATATGCCCACAGTTACGATGGCAATTTCGTGGCTGATCAATTTTTACCCGATGAAATGAAAGAACAGCAGTTTTATTTTCCCGGACGGAACAGCCGGGAAAACGAAATAAAGAAAGTTCTGAAAACCAACTGGAAAGACAAAAAGCACTATGACGACGAATCATAAAAATATACAGTTAAAAGATTTTATTCCGGGAATTGAAGTATCCCAGAACAATAATTTCTTCCTGATGGCCGGACCATGTGTGGTAGAGAGCAGGGAACTTGTAATGAATACTGCAGAGCAAATTGTGAAGACTGCCCGTAAACTTGATATACCTGTTGTATTCAAGGCATCTTACAGAAAAGCAAACCGATCACGTATCGATTCATTCACCGGGATCGGTGATGAAAAAGCACTAAAGATACTGGCCGAAGTACACAGCGACTTCAATGTGCCGGTTATAACGGACATACACAGTGCGGAAGAGGCAGAAATGGCATCCGTTTACGTGGATGTTTTACAGATCCCTGCTTTTCTGTGCAGACAAACCGACATACTGGTTGCTGCTGCGTCTACCGGGAGAACCGTATCCATAAAAAAGGGGCAGTTCCTCTCCCCTGCTTCCATGCAATTTGCCATCGATAAAGTCAGGGAGTCGGGAAACAATAAGGTGATCATCACCGAACGAGGCACCATGTTCGGTTACCAGGATCTTGTGGTTGACTTCAGGGGTATTCCCGCGATGAGGTCATTCAGGGTGCCCGTGGTACTCGATATTACCCATTCGCTTCAGGAACCAAATCATGTCAGCGGTATTACAGGCGGACGTCCGGAAATGATTGAAACCATTGCTCTGGCAGGTATTGCAACCGGCGTTGATGGTATATTTGTTGAAACACACCCCGAACCCGGTTCTGCGAAATCCGATGGAGCCAATATGCTTCCACTTTCACAATTAGAGGAATTACTTACAAAGCTTGTTCAGGTCAGGCAGACTATATTGGGTTTTCAGACGTTGAGATAGTAGGTATTAATACATTGAAAAAATGAAGATAATAAGTATAGCTACACTGATTGTTATATCCTGTTTATCCGTAGATGCACAGGATCTGCAAACAGTATTAAATAAAAATAGTGCAGCCCTTGGATTAGATGCAAGGAAAACACTCACCAATCTCCATTCAAGCGGACATTTTATCATGAATGGCACCGAGACAAAAATTCCTTTTACATTGATTCAGGCGAAACCGGACAAGCTGAGAATAGAAACCACAGTATTTGGATTCAGGGCGATCCAGACTTATGATGGCACCAATGCATGGTCGTTGTCATTTACCCAGGGAATCGAGGCAGTGAAAACCGATCCAAGGAATATGGAATTCATTGCTGCGGCAACGGCCATAGACGGACCGTTCAGTGTCAATAAAAATAACAAGTACTTACTGAAATATATAGGAAGCGATACCTATCAGGAAAAACCTGTGGAGATTATCATGTGGTCCTCCAGGGAGGAACGTCTGATCTATTACATCAACAGCGAAAACTGGCTGGTTGATGGTGTCAGGTACGAATATCACAAGAACGGCGGATGGTACAGCATGGAGTACAGGATTAAGTCGTATCGTGATTTCTTGGGAACCATGTTCCCGAAAGAGGTTTCTGCATTAAAAAATGGAGTGGAGATGGTGTCTCTTTTTGTCACCCACCAGGAAATACCGGACAGCCCCGACGGCAGTAAATTTGGAAAGCCCTCATTTACCATGTAAAAAATAACGGGGATTGCTCCCCGTTATATTGCAAGTAGTCCTGTAAGCCAGGTTCTGTTCCCCGTGTTTACCAGGGACCCTATCATTTATCTAAGCGGTCTACCCCCCGACACGAGCGGGTCGCTCTTAATTGCCGGTATACATGACCTTTCACCCTACAAGTCAGGCAGCTATAACGGTCGCCCGTTACACTGGTGGGCTTTTACCCCACCTTCTCACCCGTTCCCCTGTAACGAAATTAACCGGTACAGGGGTGGTTATTTTCTTCCCTGATTCTATACCCTCACGGATATCTGTCTTTCGACAGTGCAGTACCCTTTGTTGCCCGGACTTTCCTCCCCGGTTAATAACCGGAGCGATAGAGCGGACTACTTAACCGCAAAGGTAGTGAGTTTTTACGGAATATAGGTTGTTCCGGTGGTCATTGTTATCCGGAGATATCCTCCACCAATGCCTTCATTTTCCTGAGACCGGTTTCAGCAACTACAAGCGGCTCCTGTTTCCAGTATTCCCTGTTGAAGAGTTCCAGGGAAAGGATTTTTTCTCCCCCCATATTTTTAAGATCCGTTAGCACCTGGCTGAGCGGGGCAATTCCATCGCCAGGGTATACCCTGTCTGCATCTACCTGTTTCAGCCTGGGTATGGTTCCCGGATAATCGTTCAAATGAAACAGGTCGATCAGATTTCCTTTCAACATTTTCAGGGATTCAAATCCTGAGCCGCCCCTGAACAGGTGGTAGATATCAGGCAGAATTTTCACATCAGGAATATTGGCAGCTGCAGCGATCATCAGTACCTGTCCCATGTGCCACAATACTTCCGAGGCACCCCAGAATTCAAGCTGCGGAAATACGCCTGTTTTTCTGCCAAGTTCTGCCAGTTCCCGGTACTTTTCACCCATGGCAAGCAGGTCCAGGGGATTCGCAGGATCAACACCAGCCGGTGGAGCAGCGATCCTGGGGCATCCTATTTCAGCCAGCAATTCCATCTCCTCTTCCATTTGTGCGAATCCGGCCTCTCCTCCGGTCATCCAGGGTGCAAATCCGATGGCACTCGCAATTTTAATACCATGGTCATTAATATATCTTTTCAACGCTGCCGTTCCATGACCGGCATTGATATATTCTTTCACATCCCTCACCCAGACTTCCACATAATCGTACCCGGCTTCTGCAGCAACTTCGATATACTTTAATATTCCCGATGACTGCCCGCTGATTGTACTGGTATTGAGTGAATAGGAAAACCGGGATGGTTCCTTTTTTCCTTCGTCTGACACACACCCTTTCGGAACGATCATCGCTCCTGAGGCCAGGGCCATGACAGAAATTGCCTCTCTCCTGGTGACCATTATTAGTATTTTTTACGTTGTGAAAGCACGTTACAACTGATTGTTAACCAATTTCCGGAAGTTTCCAGGGTGCACGGTATACCGGTTTGATGTAACTGTTTGCCCTTTCAGAATTGGCAAACCTGTTATTCTTATCGTCCCATACAAGGTAGGGTTCGCCTATTCTTGCCGAAATATTAGCCACATGTACATGAATAGCAGCCACCCTTCCAACTTCCGGCGGACAAGCCGGCGTTTTCCTTGATTTTACACAATCGATAAAATTGCGCACATGTTCTCCATGAGACTCCTCCCCTTTCGTCACTTCCCTGGCTTCGGTCATAAACTCCTGTTTATTTCCATCCCATTCAGGTATTACAGAAAAGCCGGACCTGTCGACTTTTACAGTACCCTTATCGCCAATGATGGATACCCCGTACATTTTTTCATAGGGGCCATCCTGCACTCCGGCAGTCATATCATAATTGATCACGTAATCCTTCGTGGGGAAAATAACATTCATGGTATCGAATGTGTCTCTTTTTTTATCAAATCCGCTGCTGTTGGCTGCATAGGTCAACACTTCCGTGGGAGCCTTTACCTGGTCCTTTACCCACAAACCCATGTCAATCAGGTGCACACCCCAGTCTGAGAACATACCGCCGCCATAATTCCAGAAGTGGCGCCAGCTGCCATGGAAATGGTTCGTATTAAAAGGACGGCTTGGTGCAGGACCGAGCCACATATCATAATCCACCCCATCAGGAACCGGTTCATCCATAGCAGGGGTTGCCCCCAGCCCGTAGCCAAAATTTGCCCATAGATTTATCTTCCGGAGCGAGCCAATGGTCCCCGATTTCACCAGTTTCATCGCTTCGATAAAGATGGGGCTGTTCCGTTGCTGTTGTCCTACCTGAACCACACGGTCATAATAACCGGCAGCGGCAGTCATGATGTTACATTCCTCTATTGTATTGGCCATCGGTTTTTCGACATAGACATCCTTGCCTGCGGCAACTGAATCAACCATTTGCAGACAATGCCAATGATCCGGAGTACCGATAATCACCGCATCTATATCTTTTTGCTCCAGCATTTTCCTGTAATCTGAATAAAGTTTCGGCGATTGGTCAAAATCCTGTTTTACAGTACCTGCCCTCTCATCAAGCAGTTTGCTGTCAATATCGCACATGGCCACGCATCGAACATCATCATTACCCAAATGATGTTTTAAGATGCCAAATCCCATGTTTCTGCAGCCAATGAGTGCCACGTTTACTTTATCACTTGGGGCGGGTTTGCCAAAGACGACAGAAGAGGGAAGAATGGTGAACGCTCCCATACCGGCAGTTGCAGCTGATGTATTTCTGATAAAATCTCTTCTGGAGTGCTGGTTAGTTTTCATAGACATAGTATAGTTTAGTTAATTTGTTGAAAATAGTCCATTTAAATTTATCAGACAAATTACGGCCAACTACCAGTCACTCCCCTTTCACCTTCACCTGATGATCGCCATTGTTGCGCCATAGCCGTATTCTCTGAAGGATGCATCCTGGTAACGGATCGATTTGTATTCCGTATCGATGATGTGTCGGATATCGTGTTTTAATTTACCATTTCCCACCCCGTGAATAAACACTACTCTGGGGGTTTTGTGTAAAATTGCACTTTCAAGTGCTGTCCTGAACCGGGACAGTTGGATATCAATGATCTCACTATTAATCAGTGATTTATGGTTTTCCATCAATTGTTCGATATGCAGGTCCACCTCGACCGGACCTGCCTCTTTAACCTTTACTTTTACCGGTTCCACTTCACCTTTGGTATACATCGCCTTTTTCAATTGCTCCGCATCAATTACCATCTTCGGCTCCTCTTTCGGCTTTCTCCAGTCGTACAGACTATGCAGTATGGCTTTCTCATGAAAATAGTCATTCTCCTTACGGCTCTCTGCGGTATACATTTCGGCGGCCGATACCCTGATCATCAAGTCAACCGGAGCCAGATGATTATAGAATCCGGCATTAAAGAAGAGGCCCTGAATTCTGAAAATCTCTTCATCATTTACATTACCCGGACGGTAGCTTCCCAGATGTATCTTCACCCCCGGTTCCAGGGTATCTTCATGGAACAACACCATTTCATCCACCTGCTTCCTGGCAATGGTATATTTAAAATGGTACGATGAACTATTGATCAGGTAGGTCTCAAATTCTGAACTGCTCTTATCGGGTAAAAATGCCAGCAATACCTCTTCATCTTCAATAAGTCCCTGGTCCTTTTCAGGTCCGATCGATTCACTGAATGTTTCGGAGAATTCCTCTTCGACCACTTCAATTTCAGCATCATTCTCCATGTTGTAACCTAAAGTGTCTACCACCAGGTCCCTTATCAACCACGGGACCTCGAATCCTCCATCCACTATTACCAATGCGGTTGTCTGGTCAACAATTCTTGTAACCTCTCCAGCTCCTGTATCATTCAGGAATTTTACCTTGTCTCCAACTTTAACCTTCATAACATTTATTTTGTACAAATTTAGCTAATTTTGCCACCTCTGAACCAAGAAATGAGAAAACCTGATCAGATACCAATTGATAATTTCGATTACCTGTTGCCCGATGAACGAATCGCCAAATATCCGTTGAAGGAGAGGGACAGTTCCAGGTTGTTAATCTACAGGTCAGGAACAATCGAAGAACGGAAGTTTTCTGATGTGCCATCACTTTTTGGAGAGGATGAATGTCTATTTTTTAATTCAACCAGGGTGGTACAGGCCCGATTGGAATTCAGAAAATCTACGGGGGCAAGGATTGAAATTTTTTGCCTGGAACCGTTCCGGCCCAACGACTACCAGCTCTCCTTTTCATCCACCGAACCTGTGGAATTTATTTGTCTGGTGGGCAATGCAAAAAAGTGGAAGAATGAAGCTCTCCGGATGATGGTGGGCAACTGTCTGCTAACGGCCGAGCATACAGGAAGGCTGGATGATAAATTCATTATTCGGTTCAGTTGGAACGACCGTTCAGTGGCATTTGCAGAGATTTTGGAAAGATCGGGATCAACGCCCATTCCCCCTTATCTTAACAGGACGGCAGAAGCGAAGGATGCCATTACCTACCAGACAGTATATGCCCGGCAGAACGGTTCAGTGGCGGCGCCTACGGCAGGTTTACATTTTACAGATCATGTATTGGCTCAACTTAAAGAAAAGGGTGTGCGGCGTTCCGAACTGATACTCCATGTGGGTGCAGGCACCTTTATTCCGGTAAAGACAGAAAATGCTGCGGACCACCGGATGCATGCAGAACATGTTTCGGTTAACAGGGAATTACTTGCATCGTTAGTTGTAACCCCCCGGGTAATCGCGGTGGGAACCACCACCACCCGTAGTCTTGAATCGCTCTATTGGTTGGGGGTATTGGCCATGACAACCCCCGACTTCTCATTCGATAACCTTTTTCTGGATCAATGGGACGCTTATGAACTTGATGACAACATCACGCTTAATGACTCCATAGGGTCATTGCTTGAAAAGATGAATAGTGCCAATATTGATTCATTTACATTTCGCACCAGGATTATGATCTCCCCCGGATACAAATTTAAGGTGATCAAGGCCCTCTTTACTAATTTTCATCAGCCCAAAAGTACCTTATTGCTATTAATCGCTGCAGTAACAGGCGATGACTGGAAGAAAATTTACTCCTATGCCCTGGAAAATAATTTCAGGTTTCTGAGCTACGGAGACAGTTCTTTACTTTTTACCGGAGAAGATTAAAGACCTCCGATCTCTTTTCGCAGCACCTCTGTAAAACGCTCGATATCTTCCTCCCTGGTATCGAATGAACACATCCAGCGAACCTCGGAGGTATCTTCATCCCAGACATAGAAAAAGAATTCCTTTTGCAGTGTTGGAATTATAGCAGCCGGAATTTTTGCAAATACTGCATTGGCCTCCACTGCCCTGGTTACATGCACATTGGGAATATCTTTCACTGCCATGTGAAGTTTTTGGGCCATTAGGTTGGCATGAGCGGCATTGCTTCTCCAAAGTTCATTTTCCAGGAATGCATCAAACTGGGCAGCTATATACCGCATTTTCGAGGCCAGTTGCATCCCCTGTTTACGCCGGTACTTAAAATCGCGACAAAGCGCTTCATGGAAGAACACTACAGCTTCGCCATACATCATCCCATTTTTTGTACCTCCAAATGAAAGCACATCCACACCGGCCCCGCCTGTGATCTCATAGAAACCGGTATTCAGGGCCACCGCAGCATTACTGAGCCTTGCCCCGTCCATGTGCAACAGCAACCCATTGGCATGGGCATATTCAGCAATTTCCCTGATCTCCTGTATCTCATACACAGTTCCCAGTTCAGTGGCCTGGGTAATGGATATTACCCCGGGTTGTGCATGATGCTCAAATCCAAAACCATGCATGTGCTGACTAATCAGGTCAACAGTCAGCTTTCCTGCAGGGGTTGGAGTTGCCAGTAGTTTGCAACCGGTAAATTTTTCCGGGGCACCGCACTCATCCACATGGATATGGGCAGTGTCTGTCGTGATGATCGCATTGTATGATTGGGTCACTGATGAGAGCCCCAGGACATTTGCCGCGGTACCTATGAAAACAAAAAATATACCGGTATCCTGTCCAAATATTTTTTTCATTTTTTCTGTCACAGCCAGGGTATACCTGTCATCTCCATACGCTATTTCATGACCGTCATTCACATTGACCAGCGCCTCCATAATTGACGGATGAACACCGGCATTATTATCGCTTGCAAATCCTCGTTTGATATTTTGTTTCATTGATTAAATTTATTATTCTCCGAAACAGGGTCGTATTCCGGATTGATTGTTGGGACAGGGTATCCTGGACACCCGGGATTATACTTATTCATGTGTAACGAATTAAAACAATTCATCATACCTGGTCCAAAGGTCATCACCAAGTTTCCAGGCCTTATCCACTACCTTGTTTCCCCACATATTGGTATAATCTGTAAGCTGCTTGTTCAATTCCATTGCTTTTCCCGCCTTATGCAATCTGAGTGCTTCCCTTTCGAATTCGGGTTGTGCCAAAAAGAGCTCCGTTTGCCATTCATCCCAGACATCACGGACATCCCATCTCATATCTCCCCAACGCTGTGCGGTAAGTGTACCCAGACGATTGAAGGCCCACCAGGCAGACTCCATGGTATAACCATTTGGCCGGCCTGGTGTTTTATAAGATTGCGGCAGATCAGACACCGAACAGTATACAGGAATATAGATGGAAGTTGCCACGTTGTCTTGTGCCAGCCACGCTACACCCCCTATTTCATCAGGTAGCCAGTCGCGGCACTGGATGATCGTGGCATACATTGTATACCATCGGGCGATAGTTCTTTCACCGCGCCATCCCCATCCGCCGTTGATCTTCAGCATTTTATTCATGTCGTAGGGAAGATGCGGGTTCGCGAGAGGAGATATAACCATTTTACCACTATCGTCGGCAACGATGATATCTTTCGTCATATCAAAAGGCGTACCCTCGTAATAATCTGAAAAGATGTCCACCAGGTCCTGCAAGGTGAGTTTTTTATCAGGTTTAACTGAGAAGGGGTAATTTTCCGCATTTGGATCCAGACCGAGAGAGGGAGCCGCCAGATCGAAGACCCTCCATTCCCTGCGACGTGCAGCCAGTGATGTTCTACTTTCCGGTGCGTATGCGTAACAGAACATAAAGGTTTCTCCTTCTTTCCACCAGCCATTTTCACGAGCCACCTCATAAATATTATCACTGGCCATAAAATGATCCTTGTCATCTATGTTGATCTCTTTGATGGTGCTTGCATTGGCATTCACGGAAATATGGTCGTCGGGAACCCGTTGTGCAACCCATACTGCACCCGTATTCCCCTTCCCCGGTCCTACAATTTCCAAGTGCCACACCTCCTTTTTATCGGCGATGGTCAGGCATTCTCCATAATCGTTCCAACCATATTCCTCCATAAGAACACCGGCCATGGCAATGGCCTCCCGTGCCGTGGATGTTCTTTCAAGCATCAGTTTGCACAGACGCTGGCAATCGATCAATCCTTCGTCCGACTGCAACTCTTCCCTGCCTCCGAAAGTAGATTCTCCAATGGCCAGCTGCTTCTCGTTAAGCGATGGATACGCAGTGTTCAGATACTGGTAGGTATGTTTAACCTGTGGGATCTCACCAATGGGTTTATGTTCATACGTTGGCATTTTAAAGGCGTCGTTGGGCACCCTTTTGTACATGGTCACTGATTCATTTTTCCCATGGTCGGCAGCCGGAACAATATCCATCCACGAGCGCGTCCTGTGACTGTCATCCGTATGCGAAGTAATCACCGATCCGTCGGCCATGGCACCTTTTCCAGCAGTAATTGAAGTGCAGCCATCGGGGAACCCTCCCTCCCAGTCCGGTTTCTGGGCGGTTACCACTGAAGCAGATAAGAGCGCGATCAAAAGCAGGTTATTTCTTGGTTTCATAGTTGCTGATTCGTTTTATATTATCGAAAGATCAAATTTAATAAAAACAAAATGTAATGGTACATTGTATTTGATTGTCTTCCCGGAGCAGGAAATAAATCTTTAGGTTCTTAGATTCGAGGCATGTATTATTAGATCAGATAGGTTGAGACAAGGCATGCCTTGTCTCAATCCGGTGGGTTCCTTATGCGCTCATTAATTTAATCTGCATGTTCATCACTTTAATTATCATATTCACCAATAAATTATTATTTTTACTGGAAGATCACGTATAACAAAAACACCCCCACAATTCATACCAGACTGGTATGAATTATACAGGTTTGGATTCTTTAAATTCTGTACAATTATGTTGAAAATAGACACAATTCAAAAACCATTTTCATGAAAAAATCGTTACTGCTTTTGTTATTGACAGTCTTGGCCTATGGAGTGGCAGCGCAGGCTCCCCAAAAATTTAATTACCAGGCTGTGGCCAGAAATTCTTCAGGCGATTTATTAACAGAACAAAATCTCTCGGTTAAAATAGGCATCATGCAAAATGATGCGCTTGTATGGCAGGAAGAGCATCAGGTGGTTACTAATAATTTCGGGCTTTTCACATTACAGGTAGGCGGTCCTGAGGCCTTAAACGGAACCGGGCCTGCTGGAAGTTTCGGGAACATCGACTGGGGATCGGGAAGTTATTTTGTGGAACTGGAAATTGACCAGGGCGATGGATATATACCATTGGGTGCCAGTGAGCTTGTTTCGGTTCCCTATGCACTCCATGCGGGAAATGACGGAGACACTGATCCGGGAAACGAGCTGCAGAGCCTTAGCTTTACTGATGGGAACCTGGGTTTGACAGGGGACCCTGAAAGTATACTTATCAACATGGATGAGCGGATCGGTACAATCAGTGGTTGGTCGATAATCCAGGATACAGTACAGACGGAAAAGCAGGTAGCGATCCGCACATTGGATCCGCAGGTTGAAAAACCATTGTTTGAGGTCCGTAACGACCTTGGAAACCCCGTTTTTGCTGTTTACAATGATGGTGTAATGGTATACGTGGATGAGCAAAAAAAAGGTGCCAAGGGTGGTTTTGCCGTGGGTGGTTATAACTCGACTTCAAAAGGCGTTTCCCAGGAATATCTCAGAATTACCCCGGACAGTGTACGGATCTATGTGCCCGATACACCCACTGCCAAAGGCGTGAAGGGTGGCTTTGCCGTGGGCGGTTATGGGTCAACCTCCAAGGCATCACCGTTTAATTTCCTGGAGGTAAGCAGTTCTGAGACCAATATATTCTTCGACACCACAACCCAGGCAAAAGGAGCAAAAGGCGGTTTTGCCGTGGGCGGGTACAATTCGGGGGCCAAAGCAGAAATAACCCAACTTATGTCACTGACCCCCCAGAATTACCTGATCGGTGAAAATGCCGGAGCAAGTATTACCAGGGGAAAGGACAATTCATTTCTTGGATATGAAGCAGGATACAGCAATACCACAGGGTCAAACAATATTTTCCTTGGTAAACTTTCGGGTCGCTCTGCTGTAAGTGCACTTGATAATATTTTCATTGGTAACGAAAGCGGATTTAACACTGCTTCGGGCTACGGCAACCTCTTTCTTGGTAATCAAACTGGTTACCTTAATTCAACGGGTTATTATAACTCCTTTGTGGGGTACCAGGCCGGTTATGCATCCACCTCATTTTACAACACCTTTTTTGGATTTCAGGCAGGGTATAATAATACAACCGGTAAAAATAACATTGCCATCGGATACCAGGCGGGTTACGGCTACCCGGCAGAGGGTGAAGGAGTTACCGGAGGATCAAACATTTTCATGGGCCTCAATGCGGGGTATCGTAATTCAACTGGCGGGAACAACATATTCATGGGAACCTCGACGGGTCTGAGTAACACCGTTGGATTAAACAACATTTTTATTGGAAATGCCAGCGGGACCAATTCAGAGGATGGAAACTACAACACGTACATTGGCTTCCGCAGCGGATACAATGCCGGCAACGGAGTTACAGGCGACCCTTCCTACAATACATTCCTGGGATACCAGACAGGACTAAATAACCAGACAGGGCAATACAACACGTTTATCGGGTACAATGCCGGCTATTCGGGTGTAAATGCATCGGGTAGCAACAACATTATGATCGGTGACAATACCGGCTATTCAAATATTTCCGGATACGACAACGTATTTCTGGGCAATAGTGCGGGCCGGAATAATACAAGTGGATTCAGAAATGTATTCATTGGTACCAGTAGTGGATATTCCAACACCACCGGACAGTATAATGCATTCTTAGGTTATTTGAGCGGAGAAAACAACACCACAGGTACCTACAACTCATTCTTCGGTTACAGAACAGGAAGGAATAATACAGAAGGTAACTGGAACGCTTTCTATGGTTTCCAGGCAGGTTTTTACAATACTACAGGCGGGAATAATTCATTTTTCGGTCCCAACAGCGGATTCAACAATACCATAGGGAGTAATAATTCATTCGTTGGATATTATGCCGGATTCAATAACGTTGCAGGTGCCAACAACACTTACATAGGGTACCGTGCAGGTTATTCGGGCGCAGCAGCTTCTGGTATTGATAATGTATTTATAGGGGTTGAAGCCGGATTTAGTAATACCAGTGGCAGTAATAACATTGGTATTGGCAACCTGGCGGGTCGCAGCAATACAACCGGACAATACAATGTATCTGTCGGAACAAGTGCAGGCACCTCCAACGCATCAGGAAATTATAACACATTCATTGGATACAGGTCGGGCGAGAACACCACAGCAGGCTTCAATACAATGATTGGTTACCTGGCAGGAAACAGCAATACAGGTGGTATGAACCAGGCCATGTATGGTTATTCCGCAGGGAGAAACAACACCGGTTCGGGTAATACATTTCTTGGTGCTGAATCAGGATATTACAGCGGAGCGGGATCAAATAATGTCTATATCGGACTTGCTGCAGGAAGAGCTGCAGAAGGTAGCAACAACGTTTTTATCGGAAAATATGCCGGATATGGTGAACCTGCAGAGAATAGCAATAAACTTATTATTGAAAACAATTATACAGGATCTGATAATGCCAATAGTGCCCTTATTTATGGGGATTTCTCTGCTAATTCTCTGAAATTCAACGGAACATTAGCCGTGTCAGGAACTGTTACAGCAGTGAATTACCTGTATTCATCAGACATCAGGTATAAACAGAATATTTCACCCATTGCCAGTGCAATGGAATATG
>JBBDIE010000084.1:0-28547 GCA_040880545.1 Bacteroidales bacterium
CTAGGTAAACATGAGAAATCGTATTATAAACTTGATTTAAAATACGTAATTTTCAGAACCAAATAAATAAACCAGCGGGCGATTACTTGTTTACCGGGAACCCGGCGGAAAGTTTCCCGTATTAACAAGGATTGGAGCAATCAACAATTTAATCAGGAACGACCATGGAAAAATCAAAACCATGAAAAAGAACCCTGATCGTTTACGGAAACTTGGGATTAAAGCGATAGAAGAGTAACAAACAAAACCATCCAACGCATGACCAATACTGAAAAAAAGCAACTCATTGAGATCGTACACGCAGAAATAGCCAAATTAGAGGATAAAATTGAAGGGTTAAAGGAATATACCGCACCAATTGCCCCTGACGATGCCATCGGGAGGATATCCCGAATGGATGCCATTAATAACAAATCCATATTTGAAAAATCAATGCGTAATTCCCGGGAAAGGCTCAGCCATCTTAATTATGTATTACAGACAATCAATGAAGCTGATTTTGGTTTGTGTGCCAAGTGTCATCAGTCAATATCCTTCGAACGGTTGAAAATCAGGCCCGAAATTAAACTTTGTGCCAATTGTTTTCAAAGGTAAGTTGTACTTCCTCCCGCACCATCATAATCAATTTCCGGCTATAAAGTTGTTGTTAGTGACTGATTACCTTAAACTGAGCAAGAATTGATGCAGGGAAGTTAGAAGTAAGCTTCGTTGGTATTTCCTAAAAAATGTCCCACAACAGCTCCATTAAAACAAATATTTCGTAATTTGGTTACTGCATAACCAACAATATTTGCAGGTATGAACCAACAATTAAAACGCCGGTTCTTCTGGATGTTGTTACCGGCAACCGCACTTCTGTTCACCGCATTCACTGCCATTCTGCAGGAAAAGATGCACGACCTGAAAGGTAAATATGCCTACAAGGACTTTGAGTCGGCAAAAAAATGCCGTACCTGTCACCCCGACCTCTATCAACAATGGTCCCAATCCATGATGTCACAGGCTTACACCCACCATTGGGATGAAATTGAATACTTTGATCTTGCCGTAGCCCATGCTGAAAAGGTGCCTGAATTGCAGGATGTTGTGGACGGCTGTAACGGGTGCCACACCCCCATGGCCTTCATGGCTGGGGAACTGCCCCCGGCACGACCGGAAGAGAACAGCATGGCCAATGAATCGGTATCCTGCGAAGTGTGTCACCTCATCCAGGGTAGCTCGGCCGATCCCCCTTTCAACTTCAGTCATATCACAAAGCCCGGTAATACCAAGCAGAGTTCGCGCGGGGAGGGTAATGATTCCCCCGCCCACCGCATAGCGAAAAATGAATTTTTCAAAACCACGGAGCTCTGCGGCACCTGCCACAACGAAGAAAGCCCTTTTGGAGTGTGGGTAAAGAGCACACAACTGGAATGGAAGGAGGGCCCCTATGCAGAGGAAGGGGTTCGTTGCCAGGATTGCCACATGCCGGCTGCCCCATTCCAGACTGCCATGATGGGAAAAACCTATCCCGATGCCCGTCTGCATCTTTTTCACGGGGCCCACGACCCGGGTAAAGTCAGAGGTACCGTGGAACTCAGGATCCAGCCCGACATCCGCGAGGCTGAACCTGGAGAATCCGTGGTCTTCACTGTTGCCCTGTTCAACCAGAAAACAGGACATAAGTTTCCCACCGGATCGGTGGAGGACCGTATCCTGTGGTTGCAGGTGGAGGCCATCGATGCCCGGGGAAACACCCACATTCTTCCGGTTGATAAAAAAGGTTTTGAAGGGGAGGAATACACCATCGCAGGTGATTACCTGGCGTACCAGGACATGGGCGTTCCCTTAGGAATAGATGATTTTGAGGGTGTACAGCGTGACGGGATCCCACACGGGAACCGGATATTCCGAATGCCCTATTTCGATCCGGAAGGCAGGATGACCATCATGCAGTGGAACACCGCCTCCCTCGGAACAGATTACAGGATCGGGCCCAGGGAAACCAAAATCGAAACCTACACCTTCAATCTTCCCTGGGAAACTGCTCCCGGAGAAATGAAAGTGAAGGCAGTTCTCAATTACCAGTTGCTTGTAAAACCAGTGGCAGATTTTCTGAATGTTCCGGAAGAGGAATCAGAAATAATGGTGGTCAATGAACACGTTACAAGTCTGAACATACTGCCATAATACAAATTAATCAAACCCCAATAACCAGTAATATGACAAATAAAACAGGTACCCTCCGTCTGCTTATTATACTGGCCTTCCTTACAGGTCCCATGATGAAAGAGCTAAGTGCCATCCCGGCATTTGCACGAAAATACCAGATCAGCTGCCAGGTATGCCATGCCCCAGCCAGCCCAAGGCTTAAGGCTTTTGGAGATGAATTTGCCGGTGCGGGGTTTCGCATGGCTGAGTACGACGCACCCAGGTACTTCGCCCCTTCGGGAGATGATAAGCTGTCGCTGATCCGCGATCTCCCCCTGGCCGTACGTCTCGACGGACATTTCACCTATAACAATGAAAATAAGGGAATCCCTGATTTCGGACTTCCCTATGCACTCAAACTGATGTCTGGAGGTGAACTTTCCGATAATATCTCCTATTACTTCTATGCCTACTTGAATGAGCGGGGAAAAGTGGCAGGTGTGGAAGATGCATTCCTGATGTTCCATGATCTGCTGGGCACAGGGATCAATCTCTACCTGGGACAATTCCAGGTATCCGACCCATTGTTCAAGCGGGAACTCCGTCTCACCCTGGAGGATTATGCAATTTACACCGTGGCCCCGGGAAATTCCTCCATCGGACTGAAATATGACCGGGGTATTTTACTGGAATACGGACTGCCCACCGGTACCGATATTGTGGCGGAGGTGATTAACGGGAACGGATTGCCCCAGGCGATGGAGGGTCACATTTTCGATCGGGACAGCCACAAAAGTTATATGATCAGGCTGAACCAGGCCCTTGGTGACCTGCTGAGCATCGGATTTTTTGGCTACCAGGGGAAGGAGGAACTTCCGGATGCAACGGGACCGCCGGAAAACACTGTTAGAATGTACGGCCCTGATCTGGCCCTGGACCTGGGGGAAAAGTTAATGCTGAATCTGCAATATCTCCGCAGAACCGATACACGTTCAGTAATCGGAACAACACCCATGATTACGGTAAACGATGTGCTGACCCACGGAGGATTTGCTGAGATCATCTATGCACCAGCCGGTGACCGGAGCAACTGGTACCTCACCGCTCTGGGGAATTGGGTGGAATCGGATATCGAAGAGCTGGATTATAAGTCTGCTACCTTGCACGCCGGTTACCTGTTAAGACGAAACATCCGGTTGGTGGGAGAATATACCCGCCACTTCGGCAACCAGGAATATGGTAGGGCGAGTGTTGGATTTGTCTCCGCGTTTTAATCCCACTGTTCTGATAATAGTCTACGATGAAATAGATGCCGGAATGACCGGCAGAGTGACCACATGGAAGTCCTTTTACCTATAATAATGATTAGATACCTTAGCTATCACTTCAAACAACTCCTGCTTGTCGAAGGGTTTTGCGATGAACCCATGAGCACCGGCATTCATGATCCTTTCGCGTTCCTCCGATCCTGCATAGGCCGTCTGGGCAATTACCATTGTATTTGGTCTGCGATCACGAATTTCTTTCAGACAGTCAAAGCCCGATAAAATTGGCATGTTTATATCCAGTAAAATTAAATCGGGACTAATCTTTTCCAACAGCTCGAGGCAGCTTTTACCATTCTCCGCATGGTGAATTACTGCATTTGTACCATCGAAAAAAGTGCTCAGAAGATAATAGGAGTCTTCATCGTCTTCTGCTATGATAACATGTTTCCCTTCCAGGTTTAACTTCCCGGGCTCCTGTACTGTTTTATCAATCTCAATTTTAGTAGTAGCATAACAGGGTATGGTGAAATAAAAGGTGGATCCCTTGCCAGGCTCAGATTCATACCAGATTTCTCCTCCCAGAAGTTTAATGAGTCCTTTCGAAATACTCAGTCCCAGGCCGGAACCTTCATGATATTCATGCTCTTCCACCTGTCTGAATCTTTCAAATACCATATCCCCCACCTCTTTGGGGATCCCTCTTCCGGTATCACTCACGATAAACCTGACTTTTCTCCCTTTGTCCTCAAGATTTAATCCGAAAATAATTTCCCCTTTATCGGTGTACTTAATCGCGTTGGTAATTAAATTATCCAACACTTGTTGAAGCCTGTTGCAATCGGTTTTGAGCACCAGTTCCTCAAGTTCTTCCGGATAATCAAGAGAAATCCGGATAGCACTCTTTTCTTTCAATAACTGGCTTTGTCTGAATGATTCAAAAGTATTGATGCATATATCAAACAAACTGCTATCCGAATATTGCAATGACATTTGCATGGCATCCAGTTTTGAAATATCAAGGATATCATTGATTATCTGAAGGAGCCTGTTCCCTGAATGTTTGATGATACTCACATATTTTTCTTTTTGTGGGCCGGGCAACTCATTATCGGAAAGCAGGTTTGTAAATCCCAGGATCGCATTCATCGGGGTTCTGATCTCATGGCTCATATTGGTAAGAAAAATAGACTTAAGCCTGTCGCTCTCCTCCGCTTTTCTTTTGGCCTCTACGAGCTGTTCTTCCTCTAATCGCTTTTGTGTTACATTCTCACCAATAGAGGCCCCTCCTAAAATTCCTCCTTCTTCGGATCTAAGTATTGTATTGTGCCAGTAAATCCGGATTCCGGACCCATCCTTTTTTAGGATATCATTTTCAAACTGCTGGTTATAAAGTTGCTCAGAGATTAGTTCTTCCATGACTTTCCCGATTTCATCCCTGTCATCAGGATGAATAAACTTATCCAGCCAGCTTTCACCAATTACCTCTTCCATGGTATAACCCGTAAGCTCGAGAAAATACCTGTTGCAGTGTAAAATTCTGCCATGTGTGTCATACATTACCGATATCATGGATACATTCTCAAGCAGGGAGGAAAACCGGCGCTCTGTTTCGGATAACTGCTCTTTGGCCTTCCGGTTCGTCCAACTTTTGTACATCTTCACCATGACGATCCCAAGCAGGATCGTTCCTGCCGGATAAATTAACATGGTTGGGAATGCAATAGCCACGAAAGTCTCCTTAAATACTGACCCGGGCAAAAAGACTGTATTGGCTAACATTACAAGATGTACGACCATGCCCATGGCCAATAATTCAAAAATATAATAACGATTTTTCCAATTCGGACGAAAATATTTCCATGCAATTCCAATGGACCCGGATGTGATTATTACAGAGATACCCATCAGGGTACCATCTCCACCAAGGGTAAGCCTGTAAACCCCTGTAATGATCATGGCCACAACGGTTGGTATGGTTCCAAAAAACAGTCCGCTCAGCGAAAGTAAAATGGATCTGGAATCGAAAACAATCCCGGGCGATAGGGTCGACGGGGTCATCATAAGGATTAATCCCATACCGCCGATTATTGCACCCGTGCGGATCCCTTTAAGAAAATTGAAAGGTGTCTCCTGTCTTATCCATGAATAATCGTAAATCATGGTGAGAACAAGCAGCACAGCTATATTATTTAATAATCCAAGTATAATGGATCCGTCCATAAGTAGGTCTTACAGCTTATTGTGAGTTATTATCGTTACAAATATAAACAAAGATAAGTCCAACTCTTGTAAGTTACTCCCCTGCCTGTAAAAATCAACTATTCAGAATCATTCTTCAGTAACCCTGCTTTTTCAAATGGGTTATCAGCTTTAAATGCCAGGAAAAACAGCACCACAGAAATTCCCAGACATAACCAGGCCACCATGGCATACCCTCCTGAATATTTCATGGAGAGGCTGAAAAGATAAGGTCCGAGGGCAGATCCGGAAACAATCAGGCTGAGGGAGAAACCTGAGATGGCTCCCAGGTTTTTCAATCCAAAAAATCGCGGCCAGGTAACACCAATGAGTACGGCGTACATCCCCCACATAATGCCATTACCGCTTAACAACAGGAAGTATGCAAGTGACATATTTCCCAGCAGCAGTAGCCCGGCGGAGGAGGCCAGCATTCCTGACATCAGTATTAACAAGAGGTATTTTAATCTTACAAAATCACTCAGGTAACTGAATAAGAACTGAACCAGGATGGCAATTAGCGAGGAGGGTAAAAAAATTCCGAATGCTTCTTCCTCGGTCATGCCACCAGAATCAAAAACTGAAACCACATGAAAAGTAAGTCCTGTTACAAAGAGCGAAGTCAACGCCAATGCCAGGGTAAAGGCCCAGAACGAAAGGGTACTCCTGGCCTCTCGCAGGTTATAATCCCTGTCCGGTAAACTTGGTGGCCGTTGGGAGGGCCTCCATGTACGCATTTTACCATCGGGTTTCATTCCGCAGCTTTCCGGATTATCACGAAATATTACCAACACGAAAACTGCAAATAGAACCCCTATAAGAATAGCCAGAAATATCCAGGTGTTTCTCCACTCATATTTATCAATGAACTGGTTCAATACCTTGGGCGCCATTGAAAAACCGAATGCTGTAAATATTCCCAATACTGCATTGGCCATACCCCTTCGCTTTACGAACCACTTCATTACCATGTTTCTCGACACCATGGTAAGCATCCCCTGGCCAAAAAAACGTATCCCCAAAAATCCAAAGATTAATAGTACAAAAGTGGCTACTTCAGGCGATATCCATGCAGCTTTCTGAACAGCGTGTGCGATCACATCCACCCTGGTAAGGTACAGTAACATCAATCCCAGCATTACCCCTGCTGCAAAAGACATGATCCGAGCCCCGTATTTATCATACAGTTTACCCGCCCGGGTGATGATCAGTGCAGATAACAGGGTGCCAAAAAGATAAGCCAGACTGAGATTATCCCTGGTGATCTGCAGATCCGCTAGCAAATCTTCGGTAAACGCAGATACCCCAACGGTCTGTCCCGGCACACTCATGATCATACCGATAATGCCGGCAATAAGAATTACCCAACCATAAAAAAAAGGGAGTTTTACCGGGGCGAAGGGGTTGTTTCCCTGGTGTTTCATAAGATGGGCGGAATCATTTTCGTTTATAAATAGTTCCGCGTTGAGACTGTACAATGGTTGAGTATATGGCAATCCAAAGTACAAATACAATTACCAGGGCAATGGATCGTTTATGGATATAAAATCCGGCTAAATTGGCTATGATCACCTTATTTTCTTTGGTCGGATGAATGATCAGGGGTATCTTCTGTCCCTTTTCAAATGTTAAATTTTCCGGGCCATCGATGGTATAGCTCTTTTCTTTATATCTGTATTCTATTACCGACCGGGTTTCAACCCCTGCAAATAACAGGTTTGCTCCCACGGTATCCTTTTTGGTTTCCAGTACAATTCCTTCCACTCTGTCACCATTTAGAAGCATGTTCCATTCTTTCAGTACCGGGAGCACAAAAATCAGTGCCGTCACCAGTAAAAAATGAACAATATTCAGCTTGAATTTTTTCATTATGTCAGGTATTAGTTTAAAGCCCGTTAATCCTCCAGTACAACCACCTTCTCGATCACATCACCTTGCCCGATATCATCAATTACCTCAACGCCATCCACTACCTTACCAAAGCAGGTATGGTTACGGTCGAGGTGTGCGGTATTGGTACGGCTATGACAGATAAAAAACTGTGACCCACCTGTATTCCTGCCTGCATGAGCCATGGATAACACACCACGATCGTGGTACTGATTATCACCATCAAGCTCACAATCTATGGAATACCCCGGACCTCCGGCGCCTGTTCCATCAGGACACCCGCCCTGAATCACAAAATCCGGAATGACACGGTGAAAAGTCAATCCATCGTAAAAACCTTCTTTGGAGAGCTTTATAAAATTATCAACCGTTTTAGGTGTATCATGGTCATAAAATTCAACTTTCATTACACCTTTCACGGTGTGGATCTCTGCTTTTTTCATTATAATTCCTTTACAATTAGTTGTCAAAATTAGAGAAATCCCTGGATTAATCAATGTCTTATGATTGAATTAACAGATAATCTGTGGAAATCGGTGTTCCTTTAAACTTTATTTCCAGCCGTTTTGCTGGCTGAATTTTGACAGGATTTTTCCCCCCGTTGTGATATAATTCCTTGATAAACTTGCAGTAAGACATGAATGTACCGGTAATACTATAATAACATCCCCTGCCTTATACTTTCCGATCTCTCCTGCCGGACCTGTAATGATACCATGCTCCTGGGATAGCCCGGACAGAACCAGGCCAGGTATTACATTTCCCCAACCCCCATCCTTACGTTCCACCACCCGGCCATAAATTATGCCTTCTGATTCTGTCGTAATAAACTCCTTGGAAAAATGTACAGCACCACCGTATATAACCATCTCATTGCGCTCCTCATGGATGGCCACTACCGGGCATGCCATGGCAACAGCTATCCGGGAGACCTGACAGGCGCCCAGCTGGTATTGCATCAGGTCATAGAAAACAAAATTTCCCGGCCGTATCTCGTCAATCCCGGTAAAATCATCCACAATACTGCAGCCCGGAGTATCGCCTAGGGAGTTCAGCAACCCTGGATACTGCTCAGAAAAAACTGATTTCAATCCTGTCAGTATCTCTTTACTCAACTTACATATTTCACCAATTTCGTTCGTGGATTTAGCCTGGTATGTATGCCCGGCATGTGCCAAAAATCCACTCCTATGAAGGTGCCCTGCATTTTCAATGACGCTGAGTATCTTTTCAACCTGGCTTGTCATGGTTGGATTAATACCGGTCCTTCCTGTACCCACATCAATCTTAAGAAAACAACCGACGCTGTTCTGCAAATTTTGCCTGAGGAACGCTGCTGTTGCTTCTGTTTCAATCAGAAGATGAAGTGTTATTTTTCGGGCCAGCTCATTAATGGTATCCATTTCCAGAATATTTACAGGGAAGGCAACGGTAATATCGTCCCACTCTTCCGCAAAATATGTTGCCATTTCGAGTGATGAAACGGCAATTTTGTCAACACCCTGGTCCTTGAACCACCTGCCAATTTGAAGGGACTGGTGTGTTTTAAAGTGGGGTCTGAATTTAGTATTGCTGGCCCGTGCCTTCTCCGCCATCCATTGTATATTCGACTTGCACTTCCCTTCGTCGAGAATCAAAACAGGTTTTGTGATCTCCAGGTTGTTCTTCATAAAAGAAAAGATATTATTGTTCCTGGTTATACATATCCGGCAAATCCTCCAGGAACCACGTAAAAGAATCTTTTTCAAAAGCAATAAATGCATTTGCAGCTTCATGACCGGGAAATGGTGCGTAGTAATGGTCAGGTTCAAATTATTTGGATTAATAGGGTACCTATTTACCGTCATACCAGAAGCCCCTGTTCCACATGTGGTTCCGTAACCGGCGAATCATAGTTTCATCCAGGTCCGGTAAATCCGACACCTTCGTATTCATCAGGGCCTGGTCCCTGTTACGAATTCCGGCGATTACGGTACCGGTGGCCTTATGCGCCAGGGAAAACTTCAGGGCAAGTTCAGCCATGGTATATTTGCTTTTTCCAAATTCCTTTTTCATACTTTCAACCCTGGCTACAGCCCTCTTTAACCTGTCTCCTGCAAAGTATTTTTTCCGAAAATCTCCATCACCAAATTCTTCATTTCCCTTATATTTCCCGGTGAGCACACCTTCATCAAAGGCTACCCTTACAATAATTCCCACATTATTCTCCTGAGCAACCGGTAGTAGTTCCGCCGCCGGCTCCTGCTCGAAAATATTGTAAATTACCTGAACCACATCCAGCAACCCGTTTCGCATCAATTCGATAACACAATTCTGGTCGTGTTCAGGGGTGGATATTCCCACATGTTTAATAAGTCCCTCCTCTTTCATCTTATGCAGGATCTCAATGGCTCTGGGATTACGGTTCCATGCACGTGTCCAGGTATGTAGTAACAGAATATCCAGGCTTTCTGTCTGAAGATTGTTTAACCGCTCTTCCACATTTTCTCTCAGATATTTTTCAGGATACCGTTCATCTATATCACAATAGGGTGAAGGGGGCCAGATCCCCGGCAAAGGGGGTGTTTTGGTGCACACATAGACCTGTTCACTTCTCGATTTCAGAAAATCAGCAATGATCCTTTCGCTGACACCATTACCATATCCGGCGGCTGTATCAATAAAGTTAACACCTCCTTCCACCGCTGTTTCAAGCGCTTCAAATGAATCTGTCACATTCTGTGTTCCCCAACTCCCGCCAATGGCCCATGCTCCAAATCCAATTTCTGATACATCTATTCCCGTTTTTCCTAATTGTCTGTAGTTCATGTGGGTTTACGGTTAAAAATTCAATAGTTACTGTTCAATCTGATAAATACTATTCAAACAGGTCCACCCGGATAGATAAGCATTACAGCATTCCGGAATTTCTAAAAATTTTCTGTAACATCCAATGGCTGCCGGATCAGGTTCTTCTGTACATCCGGTAAGTATCCTGTAAATGTATAAAAAAATAGTTGAAATTTCTTTGCAAACACCATATAACAGGGCAATTAGCTGTCATTTCAATCTATCTGGAGACGGGATCCTGTATTTTGATACAGTACTCAGGTAACTTCTTTCCTGGTGTCCGGAAATTTTTTAAATAAACCTTCCTCAAGGATCAATTCCATCTCTTTTACTGTACGGTACAAATCTATATACCGGGTGTATAGTGGAGATATCCCTATACGAATATTATCCGGCTCCCTGAAATCGGGTATTACTTCAAAGCGACCCGTGTCGGGATCAGCAAGTGAACTGCAAATCCGGTGTGCTTCGGGATGTTTCAGGGTAATATGTGATCCGCGCAATTCTGCTTCCACTGGTGATCCCAGGGAAAATCCGCGATGGAACAAAAATCGTTCCGTGAGAAATACAAAATATGCAGATTGTGACATGCTTTTCTTCCTGATATTATTCATGCCTGCTTCTATAAGCACCTCCAGCGATCTCTCCAGGGGAATCATAGATAGAATTGGCGGTGTACCGGCCATAAACTTCCTGATACCAGGAGCCGGGGTGTATTTCAAATCGAAACTGAATGGTTTATTCGTTCCGAACCATCCGCTGATGGGTGAATGAAGCTGCTCCTGAAGCTCTTTTGTTACATAGAGGAACGCCGGTGAACCCGGGCCTCCATTCAAATATTTATAGGTACAACCTACAGCCATGTCAACACCCGACCTGTTCAACTCCACGGGTACGCTTCCTATACTGTGACTAAGATCCCAAAGCACCATCGCCCCTTTTCTGTGGGCAAGGTCCGTTATTTCCTCCATGGAATACATGAATGCGCTTTTAAATACCACATGTGACAGTGTTACCAGGGCGGTTTTTTCGTCAATAGCCCTGGCAAGTTGTTCACGACTGATGGTTATTCCATCCTCCGACTCCAGGATCACTACTTCATAGGCTGCACCAAACTCTTCTGCAACTCCCTGGAGAATGTAAAGATCGGACGGGAAATTAAGGTCATCTGTAATAATTTTTGTTCTGCCTTCCTGTTTTTTTAGTGCACTGTATACAAGCTTGTACAGGTTTACAGAAGTTGAATCCGTAACAATCATCTCTCCGGGTGACGCCCCTGAAATCATGGCAATCTTATCTCCCAGTTGCAGGCTTTTTGTATACCAATCCTCGTTCCACGACCTGATCAGTCTTCCGGCCCACGCGTATTCACCTCCCTTCACCAGGTCAACCAGTGAATCCTTAACCGGCCTTCCCAGTGAATTTCCGTCGAGATAGATCAGGTTATCATCCACGATCCTGAATTTATTCCTGAAGCCCCTGATTGGATCATTCCGGTCCAGATCCTGTGCATACTTCTCTGTGAATGCATTCATTAGTAAATAATATGGTTAAGCTTCTGTGTATGTCTTTTAACAATTATATCCTTGACAATTCTGGTACTAATGCCCTTGTACCCTCCCCCAAATTTCGCCTCCTGGAATAAACGTTCATGCATGAGGAATTCACAAATCTATGACCTGGGTAATCCGAGAGGACCGGCAGCATCAGCATCCAGATACCATTCAAGTGTACCATGATGGGGTTCAACCAGGGAAGCGGGATAATCCCTGTAATTCCCTGTGCTTGAGATTATTTTTCCTGCAATTTCCGCCTTCTCTGTGCCTGTAACCAGAAATATTACCCGGGAGGCTGCATTAATCAGATGACCGGTGAAAGTTACCCTTTTCTGTTCTGATACGGGATGAATGCCTACGGCACATAGACGATCCAGATTCCACAGGTTGGCCTGGCCGGGAAATATAGATGCCGTATGACCATCCGCCCCCATTCCCAAAAAAATGAGATCAAAAACCGGAAATGTCATACCTGGCGATACATTGTCGAGTATCAGATCACTATACCGCTTTGCCTCCACTTCGGGGTCATCTTCCCCCCTGACCCTGAACCAGGAAGTATCGGGTATCGACAGTGGTTCTAATAATTCCCTGTGGGCCGAAGCAAAATTACTTTCAGAATGGTCCGGAGGTACACAACGTTCGTCAACCCAGTAAATACGCACCTTTTCCCAGTTGATATTACTTTTAAGCCTGGTTAGCGCTTTAAAAAACAGGTCGGGCGTACTGCCACCGGAGAGTGCAATATCCACCTGCTCCTTAGATTCTGACAGTCGCTGCACATAACCTGTAAAGTCAATTGCCAGCTTTTCAGCCAGCTTATATTTATCTTTGTAGATATTTAACAGTGGCGATTTCATAGCTCACAATAAAGTCCGTCATCTGCCAGGTTTTTACATGGATACCTCCAGGCCTGGTGCGTTCCTTCAATAAGCATATCGGCTTGTTCCGGTCCCCAGGTTCCACAAGGATAGCCGTATAAAGGAAATTTATCATCTCCGGTCCATTTTCTCAGAATCGGGTCCACGAACTTCCATGCCGCTTCTACGGCATCTCCCCGGGCATACAAGGTAGAATCACCCTGCATACAATCCAGTAACAGCCTTTCATAGGCTTCAGGAATATCGTTGTTGGATAGATCGCTGTAATGAAAATCCATGTTCACATCCTGTACGTTGTAGCCAGCCCCCTGTACTTTCATTCCGAATTTCAGAAGTATTCCCTCATCGGGCTGAATCCTGATCACCAGTTGGTTGGATGAATGGTAACTTTCGTCGTCTCTGCAGAAAAGTGTATGTGGTGAAGGTTTAAAGTGAATCACTACTTCGGTTACCTTGGTGGGTAATCGTTTGCCCGTACGGATATAGAACGGAACACCCCCCCAGCGCCAGTTATCGATAAACAATTTCACTGCAACAAATGTCTCGGTTCTGGATTCCGGAGAAACACCCGACTCATTCCTGTATGACTGCATCAATTCACCCCGCACATGAGATTCCATATATTGACCCCTGATCACAGATTCACCTAACTTATCGGTTTGTAAAGGGCGGATAGACTGAAATACCTTCAGCATCTCATTACGGATATTATGGGAACTAATTTCGGAAGGTGGTTCCATGGCTACCAGTGCAACCAGCTGCAGCAAATGGTTCTGTAACATATCCCGCATGGCACCAGACTTATCGTAATATCCTCCCCTGCCTTCAACACCGAGGCTTTCTGCCGAAGTAATTTCAACATGATCAATATAATTTCTGTTCCATAATGGCTCATAAATTCCATTGGAAAATCGGGTAACAAGGATATTTTGTACAGTTTCCTTTCCCAGGTAATGATCGATCCTGTATATCTGGTCCTCGGTTAATACATTCAGCAGCTTCTGGTTCAGTTCGATGGCCGAATCCAGATCCAGTCCAAATGGCTTTTCAATAATAAAGCGTTTCCAGCTTCCCCCACCTTCTGATGTAAGCCCTTGAAAATGCAGGTTATTTGGAATGACCGAATAGAGTGACGGTGGTGTGGCCAGGTAAAATATAAATCGGTTGGGTATGCTCCGTTCACCTCTGATATCTGTAAGTTTCTCTTTCAATCGTGGGTAGCTCTCCTCCACCGACGGATCCATGGAGAGATAGTACATCAACTGACTGAATTCATTGTTTCCATTAAATTTTTCAGCAAATTCCTCCAAAGCCTCTTCCATATATGCTCTGTAAGACGCATCCGTATATTCGGTTCTGCCAGTTCCCAGGATGGCAAAATCAGTGGGCAGAAGTTTGTTGCTGAAGAGTTCGTAAAGTGCAGGCATGAGCTTGCGCTTTGCCAGGTCACCCGACGCTCCGAAAATGATCAGTATGTGACCTTCCGGTTTGTACATGCTTATTCTACAATTTCCAGGAGATGAATTTCAAACATAAGCGTTGAACCAGGCTCAATTAACTTACCCATCTGGCGTTCACCATATGCCAGGTGGTGAGGAATATAGACCACATACTCGGAGCCTTCCCGCATGAGCTTCAAAATTTCGGTCCATCCCGGAATCACACTGTTTACACCGAAAACTGCAGACTGACCACGGTCCTGTGACGAATCAAACTTGGTTCCGTCCAGCAAATACCCTGTATAATCAACCTTTACCCTGTCTGTATCACTGGGCCGGTTACCATATCCTTCCTGAATGACCCGGTATTGCAAACCCGACTGTGTAACTTTAATACCTTCTGCCTTCTTGTTCTCCTCCAGGAATCGTTCTCCCAGGCTGATATTACGCTTTACATGTTGCTCATTTACCTGTTGTATTACATGGTTGATATATTCGTTCGCATCTTCTGTCCCAACAAGCGCATTACTGTCAGCTGCTGCTAAGAATCCCCTGGCCACCAGTTGATAATCAAGGGGAATTTTAAATTGCTGTGCACCTTGGTACATGCTAACACCCACTGCATAGGATACGCTGTCCTTCCTGTTTTCAAGCGTTACCTTATCCTGGGAAAACAATGACACCGATGTGAAAATTACTAGCGTGAAGTAAATTAATTTAACTTTCATCATATTGATTTTATTTTTTTCGAAGTTATAATAATCAGGATGAAAAAAAAAATCACAGGTTGATCCATCTTCCCTGAAACAGCCCGGTTGAAACTGACATAGCGCTAAATGCACTTCATTCTAAAGCGGTATATCAATATTGTTCCTGTAAATTGAACTGTCCGAAGTAACTTTCATCTTCCTGAAACCGATAAAATACAACAGGATCATATAGGGAATGAACAGCAGTAAAAGCCACTCAACCCGGGCCATCAGCATAAAATCATAGAATCCGTGAAGTAAAAACGGATAAATGAATGCCAGGGGTAAATAGGATTTTTTCAGTTCCGGGTATAGTTGGGCTATGCCAAAAAAATATCCCATCCTGACTCCAAAAAGTGCGTGAGCCGGCACCGCTGTAATCATTCTTACCAGCGCCACCTCCATACCTCCCCTGCTAACATACATGATATTCTCCACAGCCGCGAATCCCAGAGAGATAAAAACCGCATAGACGATACCATCGAACTTCTCATTAAAATGTTTATTCTTTCGGAACAACAGGTAAAGTGCCAGGAATTTAAATCCTTCCTCCACCAGTGCTGCCACCAGAAAAGCATTGTAGGCCGCATCTCCAAGGGGGGTAGTGGATCTGTTAAAGGAGGAGATCAACTGTTCAATAAAAATAACCGGGATCACGATCACTGCTCCTGCCGCCAATGACATTGCCAGTAGTCCAATGGGTTCCTTCTCATATTTATCCCTGAAATATATATACAAGAGGATAATAATGACCGGAGCCAGGGCTGCTGTTACCAAAAGAATCATTTACCAGTAAAAGGGGGAATAGTACATATTGTTACCGTAACCAAACGGAGATGAGAACCGGGAGTGGTCCGATCTGTGAATAGATGCCCCAATGGAAAAATTACCAAAATTATAGGTAGCCCCCAGGGAAAGATCCTGGAAATTCATATTGGACCGCTCCTGATCCAGGGGAAACATGGCCATATCTTTTATGCCGGTACCATGTACAACCAGATTTTCCGAAATCCTGTATGAAGCTGAGACGAAAACAGACATACTTGTGATGCCTGAAGGAACGGACATTTCAGAATTGTACTGTTCAAAGGCAGGAATGGTATGTGAGGCCATGATACCTCCGTGGAATGACAACCTGTTTCCCGCGGCATATGTAGCATGGGGGGCAACAAACATATTGGTTGCCGAACCGAAAGCAGGGTAATAGGCCAAAGAAGTTCCCACTGTGGTATTGAACCTCCATGGATTGACAGATAATACTTCAGTCGGCTTCTGCACATTGCTGTTAATACTGTCGATATCCCTCCAAATACGCTCCACAGCTTCCTGTGCCATGAGACTGGAACTTCCAGCAAGAACAAGGCACAACGTACCGATGATCAATTTGCTTTTCATTATGCTGTAAATATAGTGAATCGGGATAAAAAGAAAAAGTTAAATCGGCATTAGGTGGATAGCGGTACCTTATGTAAGAAAGAATGGCCGTTGTGTGAATCACAGTGGCCATTCTTTCAGTTTATTTGGGCAATATATCTTATGCGATTACCAGAAATAGATATAAAATCCAATGATAAATGCAATTATAATAGCCGAATTGATCACATCCCATTTACCCCAGCTGGCGCGTGTGAGTGCACGCTGTTCTGGTGAAGCTGATCCGAAATACAATCCCCTGATAGAGGCCGGGTCCTTTGCTTCAGTAAATGTACTTACAATCAGCATCAGTGCAATAATGATGAAGAAAAGAACAATTTCGTAATGGAGCCAGTTGGGAGCCACGATCAGGTCATAAATAAAACCGCTTCCCACATCCGAACCATAATAGACCTGTAGTCCGAGTCGTAACATACCAAGAATGAAACCGACAACCAGGCCGATGAAACCAGCTGCGGGGGTGGTCCGCTTAGAAACAACCCCCAGGAGGAACACAGCGGCAATACCCGGCGCAAGCAACGACTGTACATCCTGAAGGTAGGCATATAATACCTTTCCTATATTCATCATCACCGGTATCCAGAGAATTCCAAGAACCACGATCACAACTGTAGCCATACGGCCTACAGAAACATAGTGGCGCTCGCTTGCATTGGGTCTGAATTTCTGATAGAAATCCACCGTAAACAGCATAGCCGAGGAGTTAAACAGGGATGCCAGGGAACTCATGAGCGCTGCCAGGATCCCACCCACCACAATGCCTGTAAAGCCTTTTGGTAGTAGTTCCTTGACCAGGGTTGAGAAGGCAGCATCGTTATTCGCCAGATCCAGCAATGGCCGTTGGGTCTCCGGATCAATTTTCTGTGTCATGGCAAAAGCAATCATACCGGGAATCAGGAAAATAAATACAGGAGTTAATTTAAGGTATGCTCCAAAGATGGTACCTCTTCTAGCCTGCTTCTGGTCCCTTCCTGAAAGTACACGCTGTACGATGAACTGATCGGTACACCAATACCAGAAACCTATAATGGCAGAACCCAGTAGCACACCGGTCCATGGAAAATCCGGATCTCCGGGTGAACGTATCAGATTCGCCATAGAGTCTTTGGTTGAATGGTAGATCACCTCTCCGGCATCATTCAGGTAGGTAACATCAGTAGACCGTACTATCTCCATCATGTCCGCCCATCCACCGAGTTTTGACAACCCGATCACCAGGATGGCAATGGACCCGAATAGAAGGATCGGAGTTTGAAGTACGGACGTATACAATACAGCCTTCATCCCGCCAAATACTGTGTACAAACCGGTTAGGACAACCAACCCGATGGCGCTGATCCAAAAGAAATCTATATTTGTGTTAAAGATTGTAATATACTCAATATCAAATACATCCTTGAATACCACCCCACCAGCATAAACGGTAACAGCCACTTTGGTGAGGATATAGCTTACCAGTGAAATGATAGACAGAAAGGATCTTGATCTGGAATTATAGCGTTTTTCCAGGAACTCCGGCATGGTAAATACACCACTTCGTGCATAAAACGGAACAAACAGCCATCCCAGGAGCAGGATGAGCCATCCATGCATCTCCCAGTGGGCCATTGCCATTCCGCTGCTGGCTCCGGCGCCGGCAAGTCCTACCAGGTGTTCGGAACCGATGTTGGATGCGAAAATTGAAGCGCCAATGGCGATCCAGGTGGCATCTCTGCCTGCCAGAAAATAATCTGAAGTATTCTTGTCTTTTTTCTTTAGTGTCCAAAGGATAATTCCCACCAGTGCGAGGGCAAAAAGTCCCAGAACAATCCAGTCGAGTGTAAACATTTTGCTATAGTTTAGTTGTTAATTAGTTAATTAGTTTAGCTATTGGGGAAGGCTGATCAGTTAAATTAAATAAGTTACCCCTGGAAAACCGATGATAATATTACTGCATATTTCCTAATTCGCAAAATCAGCGTTGGTAATTTGTAATAATTAAAGGTATAAGTATCTTGGGTATGTTAAAATTGTTCCTATTTTTGAACAATTACTAAAAAAATCTTAATACTAACGGATGGAAGCTTTCAATTTAACCTGGATCGATTATTCCATAATGATCATCTATTTCGCCTTTGTTCTTGGTATAGGCTGGGCACTTAAGAAGTATATGAAGGATGCTACGGCATTTCTCGAGGCTGGAAGGTCACTGCCTGCCTGGGTAACCGGACTGGCGTTTATTTCAGCTAATCTTGGCGCCCTGGAAGTGATAGGCATGGCTGCTTCGGGTGCCAAATACGGTATGGCAACGGTACACTTTTACTGGATAGGCGCCATTCCGGCCATGATATTTCTTGCCATTTTCATGATGCCCTTCTACTATGGTTCAAAGGCACGATCGGTACCTGAATACCTGAAACTTAGATTTGATGAGAAAACCAGGGGATTCAATGCCTTCTCATTTGCCATCATGACCATTTTCGCCTCCGGTATTTCCATGTATGCCCTGGCACTTCTGATGGAGACCTTACTGGGATGGAATTTCCACATGAGCCTGTTTATATCTGCCTTTATTGTATTAATTTACACCTACCTGGGCGGTTTAAGTTCGGCCATATATAATGAGGTATTGCAATTTTTCCTGATTGTGATTGGTTTCCTGCCGTTGGTAATTATCGGGTTGATTCAGATCGGGGGATGGGGCGGCATGGTTGAAAAGCTTGCATTGAATGAAGCTACGGCAGGTTTTCAACATTCCTGGAAGGTTGTATCCACCGACCCCCCACTGGGTAGCTGGATGGCCATATTGTTCGGACTTGGATTTGTGCTGTCATTCGGGTACTGGTGTACCAATTTTCTGGTAGTTCAGCGGGCCATGGCTGCTGGTTCCATGAGTGCGGCACGCAAAACTCCGCTAATTGGTGCTTTTCCGAAAATGTTTCTTCCGTTCCTGGTAATTGTTCCTGGAATGATTGCCATTGCACTGTTAAATTCAGGAGATGATAGTTTTCAACTTCCGGTTAAAGGGAACGGGTATGATTATGATCTGGTAATACCCATGCTCCTGAAAAGGTTTCTGCCAACCGGGGTTCTCGGACTGGGACTTACGGCCCTGATGGCATCATTCATGAGTGGAATGGCTGGTAATGTAACAGCATTCAATACTGTCTTTACCTACGATATCTACCAGAGTTACCTGGTTTCAGGAAAATCAGACAAACACTACCTGCGCGTGGGACAGATCACTACCATTGTAGGAGTACTCGTAAGTATTTTAACAGCCTACGTTGCAGCATTATTTAATAATATAATGGACTTCCTGCAGCTGATTTTTGCCTTTATCAATGCCCCTCTGTTTGCTGCATTCCTGGCAGGTATGTTTACTAAACGGGCCACCGGTCATGGTGCCTTTTACGGGCTCCTGACCGGAACTGTCTCTGCAGCGATCGTACATGGACTTACAATCCCCAGGGGAGCAGATTCGCTCGTTAAAGGAGGATGGACAGGAACGGTACTGAAAGAGTTCCCCAGCGAGATGGCCCAGAATTTCTGGATTGCAATAATCGCTTTTTCTGTTGCTCTGTTAGCAACGATTATTATCTCCATGTTAACCAAACGTACCAAATCCGATGCGGAACTTAAAGGACTGGTCTATCAGCTGACACCAAAAACAATAGACGACAGCAAACACTGGTATCAGAAACCCGTATTCCTGGCATGGGTTGTTGCGATTGTAACAATTATTCTTAGTGTTATTTTCTGGTAATCAAAAAAAATAAAAAATGGGACTCGATATAAAAATACCAATTGGATTTATGTTTGTCATATTCGGCATCATTCTTACAATATTCGGATTAACTACCCTGGGTGATGAGATGTACGAAATCTCCATCGGTAAGAATATCAACCTGATATCAGGAATTGGCATGCTGATTTTTGGTATATTCATGTTGATCATCTCCGATCTGAAGTTCAGGAAAAAGATCGATGAATCGCTGGGGGTCGAAGATGAAATATCAAAAGGGTAACCCAGAAGTCTGGAAGTTAGGCCGTAAAATTCAACAGTTATTTAGTCAGTGCATTACACTGACCTAACCGAAAATAAAAGAGGGAGTCCATCTTTGAACTCCCTCTTTTCAAAATTGAACACCTGTCCTGTTATTTTACCAGTTTTTCCAGCTGCAAAATTCTCTCCTCCAGATCGTTGATTCTGCTGTTTTCCTCCTGTAATACTTCTATCTGTCTCTGCTGTTCCTTAATAGCCTCCAGTAAAACCGGGGTCAATTTAGAATATTCAACCATTTTGAAACCTTTTTCATTGGTTTTTACCAGCTGTGGCAACAGTATTTCCACATCCTGTGCCAGAACACCCAGTTGTTTGGTCTCTTCAACGGCAAATTTGTCCCGTGCCTCCTGGTTCCAGTCGTAGTAAACACCATTTAATTGTTGGATCAGCATCAATGCCTCATCGATTGAAACAATATTCTCCTTCAGTCTCTGATCAGAAAGCTGTACAATTTCACCGGTTAGTTCAAGGTTACCATTTACCTTTGCCCCTCCCTGGGCAACAAAGAAATGAGGCTCAACAGTCGCCTTACCTGAACTATATCCGCCTACGGCAAATCCACCTTTCAAACCCTTACGTTGAATGTCATCATTTACAAAGACCCTGATGCTGTCGTTGGTTACCCTGAAAAATTCCTGATCGTGTTCAGCCTTGGTGGAATTGTAACCTCCTACAGCAAAACCTCCTTTAAGACCTTTTGCTAACGGGTCGTTCTCAATATTAATGAAAACCCCGTTATTATAACCAGCCAGTACCAATTCAGATTTGTGGTTCTTTATTTCAAACAGCGGAAAGTCATCCGGAATCTCAATATCACCCTGTATGGCAAGTTTTGCCATGGGTTGAGAAGTACCTATACCCAGGTTTAACTTCGGGTCTTCCAGGCTAACGCCATAATCGTTCACTGTCCATGGACTATAGATTCCCGCTGCCAATACCGAAAGGTCCACTGTATTGCCCCTGGAAATGGAAAGATCGGTTCCTGAAAGAGACAATGTCTGGTTATCTCCATGTGGGCCGCTGGCTGCATATAAAGCATAGGGGACAGACAGCATTTCATTGGTACCTAAGTCTGTAAATCCGGTTCCATCATTTATGCCAAGTTTCAAATCAAAGGTACCCGATCCCCAATCTATATTTTCAAAGGCACCGGCCGTTCCTTCACCGTTTACCGCATCGTCACCACCTATGCTCAGTGAAAAATGACCATATTGATTTGTGACTACACTGTGATCTTCCTGCCAGATCAAAATATCATTCTTCAGTATACCTACACGTACATCCAGCGCTTGCTCAGTGATAAGTTCCCCTGATGCCCCCCTGGCAGTTGCCTGGTAATTAAATGCCCTTGGTGCCTGGGCCAGAACGCTTGAAAACAAAGCAGCCAAAACTGTTATAATAAATGTCCTTTTCATATCTTTCAATTTAATTTTATTTACACTTTTCGCTTGTCGATAGCCAGTATTCATTTAACTGACAAAGACCCGGGATATTTTATACTTGTTATATCCTGCTGCACCTATGACAACTATACTTTACGTATAATTGCATCAATCGTTACAACAACTAATATAAATAAATGTTAATTTTTGTTGGAAACTTGTTAAGGTTCAATGCCTTTTCGATGATGCAAAAATGACGATCATTGCTCCAAGTAAAACAGTCAATGCGCCTGCAATGCTAAGGTGCGAAAAGGTTTCGGGTTCAATCCAGCCGACCTGCATTTTGGTAAGAACACCCATGGTTACAAAGGTGATGATCGGGTTGAGCACAATGATCACGCTAACCCTGTTCGCTGCAGTAAACTTGATTGCCATGGCTAAGGATCCATAGGCAATTACCGTATTTAGTCCAAGAAAAAAAAGCAACATCCACGACGGAGTTGCGAGGTCCGGAAATTTTGCATACTGGGCAAAAGGCATAAATATCAAACTGCAAAAACTATAGATGAACAGGTTGAGTTGATTGGTGGTATACTTTTTGACCAGTGTTTTTTGCAGAGATGCAAATACCGTCCATGAAAGGCCTCCGCCGAATATCAATAGCATCCCTTTCGTAAAATGATGATCGGTTTCAGCAAGCTCTGCAATTTGTTCAGAGTAGAACAGCAAAATCCCGGATACTACCACGATAAATCCTGCAATGTGTCTCCATGTTACCTGTTCCTTAAAAATAACGATCCCGGCAAGTGCAAATGTAACCGGGCCCACCATAATGAATACCTGCGACGATGAAGGGCTTACATAGTTTATTCCTGATATGAACCCGAGATAATTAAACCCAAGAAACAACGCTGTAAGGAATAGCCTTAGTGGCGGCTTCCTGAAAATCCTGAAATCACTTTTTCTGAATATAAAGGTAAGCAAGGCAAGGATGAAAATTGCTGTGGTAAACCTGAACCAGACAACAGTTACAGGTGACAGGTCAGTTACCGCAATTTTAAGTGCAATGGCAAGGAACCCCCAGAGTGAGGCTGTAATTGCAGCATAGAGAATTCCCTTGGTATTGTCGGTCATTAATTTACTTTGAAAAAACAAATATATGGAAAAGATTGATTTGGAAAACCGGCTGCTGTATGTCTTATAAGTTGGGAACCGATATAATTCAGCTTACCGTTAAGGCACGTTTAATGGTTGCTATGCCTTCCTTGAATAAACAAAAACCATCTATTATGGTTATATGATAAATTCCGGAAAAATGAAAAATTACCTGTTTTTAGCTAGTATATCCATGATGTTCCTCATTTCATGTGAACGGGTATCTGAGTTTACAAAATTCAACCTGGTTTATGATGAATCAGTGGTGATCCCCTCTTCCGCAGGAGTCAACCTTCCTTTTAATCTTTTCACTCCCGATATCGAATCAAATGCTGAATCTCAGTTTGCCATCAATGATACCAGGAAGGATATGATTGAAGAGATAACCCTGACAACGCTAAACATGACTATCACCTCTCCTTCCAATGGTACGTTCAGTTTCCTGAAGGAAATGGCCATATTTCTGGTGGCAGACAGTCTTCCTGAAATTGAAATTGCAAGCAAATATGATATTCCCAATTCAACAGGCAATGTCCTTGAACTTGAAACTACCGGTGAAGATATACAGGAGTATATTAAAAAGGATCAGTTCAGTTTACGTTTGCACACGGTGACCGACGAAATGCTATCAACGGAATACCACCTTGACATCCATGCGGTCTTCTACGTGGATGCAAAAATCCTGGGATTATAATTAGCAATTCGTATCTGCAGGTTACAACAGTTTACAGTAATTCACCAGGGGGTGTATTACTCATAAAAACAGATCAGTTAAACTTAACCGATATACCACCAATGGCATTGATGCCTGGCATCTGATATCCGTTCACTGTCTGGTAATCCTGATTCAACAGATTTTTACCTGCAATAAAAAGCTCCATGAATTCCATCAACCTGTAACTAACTTTCATATCTGCAAGCAGATAAGATTCACGAATATCATTGGCAGGATCCCCGTTGTCGATCAGGGTATATAACCCCCGGATTGATTTTACACTGGCCGATAATCTGAAGTCTCCTATATGATACATTGCACCGGCAAACAGTTGGTGTTCCGGAGCAAAATATAATTTGGTATCGGCATTCAGATAGCTGTAATTCAGATCCAACTGCAGCGCTTTAACCGGGTAAAATGTGCTTTCCAACTCTATTCCCCAGTTCGAAAATTCTCCTCCGTTAACTCTAAACACAGGTGGAGGGGGAGTTAGATTTTGTTCCATAATGATCAGATTGGAACCATTAATCATATAGGCAGATGCACTAATTATTCCCACCTGGCCAATCTGCCTGGTTGCTGACAATTCATAGTTCCATAGCCTTTCCGGCTCCAGTGCTTCATTTGGAGCAAACAGATACATCTCCATGATTGTCGGACTCCTGAATCCTTTGGATGCCAGAGCTTTAAAGATAGTTCCCTGGTCTGGCCTTACCGTAATTCCAAATTGCGGAACCACCTCTGCGCCAAAGTTAGAATGGCTTTCGTATCTGGCACCAGCAGTAAAATTCAATAAACTCCCGATCTTCTGTTCTGCCATCAGGTATCCCGCTGATTCATTAACTGTAATGAATGTATCAGAAAAAAATCCGAAAGATCCTTCTCCTCCATAGCGCTTCATATCAATTCCCGCGGTGACGGTACCTCCATCCCACAAACTCATTGATTGGTAAATATTCACCCCGTTATTGACATCTGCAGAAACCCATCCGTCTGAGAAATCATGATTCCCGGAATTATAGAATAGATAAACACCTCCCATGGTACTTTCGTAATTATTTTTAACAGAAAGCGTTGCCATACGCCTGGTTATATCCCCCAAAAAAGTGATTGGTTCGGCTATTAAGGATGAACCTGGATCCATAAATGAATAATCTGCCCAGGTGAGCCCTGCCCTTACGGACCAGTTCCGGTTGATTTCCAGACCGGCATAGGCATGCACATTGGTTATACTGAATTCTGTACTGTCGCGGTGCCCATCGGTTTGGTTATGGTTTACATTCACACCGGCACTGAAGTTACCGTTTGAATAACCTGCAGATACCCCGGTTTTCATAGTATTGAAAGAGCCGTATGCCGCATGGCCACGAAAGCTTAATCCTTCGTTCTGTTGCTTTTTGGTGATTACATTAATCACACCTCCCATAGCGTTTGATCCATACAGCAAGGAGGCGGGACCTCTGACAACCTCCACCCGTTCCACGTTGGAAGCCATGTGAAAATTGGGCAGCGGATGGCCGAATACCCCCATATACTGAGGTTGACCATCCACGAGCATTAATACACGCGCGTTGGGTGATCCACCGACACCCCGGATCGTAATCTGGCCTGAAGTGCCATTACCCAAGGCGTATCCTGCTACACCAATCTCACTGACAAACAGACTTGGTGTTCTCTTTGCAACCACTGGCAGAATATTTGCTTCTTCCTGGCTGAGAATCTCATCACTGCTGATCACGGAAATGGTCAATGGTGAATTTAAACGGGAAACTTCAACCCTGTTTCCCGTGATCACTACCTCGTTGATATTAATTGTGTCTGAAGGTTCTTCCGCATATCCATTTATGTTCCCGGCAGTAACTGCAACAATAATTAATAGTATCGTTTTCTTCATAATCTGAATGTTTAAAATTTATCAATTGGCGTGGGATGCTCTAAACATTGAATTAACTATAAGCTTTTAGCCTGACCTGACGGACAGTGGGTTTATTTACTTTCCATCAGTTCCGCTCATTACCAGTTCTACGTTTTTTATTCCTTTTAATCCTTTGTACTTACTTACCAGCTTCAGGAGTTTCTGAGCATTACCACGGACAGTAATAACTTCCAGGCAATTATGGTCATCCAGGTGGATATGCTGTCCGGATAGTATCAAACAATTGTAATTGTGTTGAATGGCGTTCACCTCCTGATGTAATTCCATCTTACTATGATCATAGACCACAACAACGGCGCCTGCAACTACTTCATCACCGTTCCATTTCTGCTCAACAATATTCTTTTGAACAAGGTAACCAATGGCACGTGACCTGTTCGGAAGGTTTTCCCTGTCCACCATCAGGTCCAGTTCGCTCAACAGATCTTCCTCCAGGCTGACACCAAATCTTTTCAGCGACATCGCGTGTTACGTTTTTAAATTTCGTGTTACGAAAATAAGGGTTTTATTGGAAATATCAAATTTGGAAACGGAATGAATAAAAATAATCCTTGCGTCTTTAGTCCCTTACAAGTTTCATTTCATCAAGGAGGTATCCAGCTCCGGCATACTTATCGATGATGAATAAAATGTACCGCATATCCACTGCGATGTTCCGGCACATGTCCGGATCATACATTTCATCGCTCATAGTGCCATGCCAGTTCCTGTCAAAGTTGAGTCCAATCAGCCGGCCATTGCCATCCAGGACCGGACTTCCTGAATTGCCACCTGACGTATGATTTGAAGCAGTAAAGCATACCGGCAAGGTACCGTCTGATCCATATTCCCCATAATCTTTTGAAGCGTAAAATTCTGCCAGTTTTTCCGGGATAACATAATCATCTTTGCCCTCACGGCTCTTTTCAATGATTCCGTCAATCGTTGTGTAGTGCTGGTAATTAACACCATCGTGGGGGACATAACCTTCAACTTTTCCATAGGTTAACCGCATGGTAAAATTTGCATCCGGATAGTGTCTTGCTCCCGGTTTCATCTCCATGATTGCCCGGACCCATGCTTTATATAAAATATCAAGGGAACTATTTAAAAGCCCTGCTTGCGGTCTGACCAGGGTGCCATAAATATAGTTGAACTGGGTAACTGCAGAAACTATGGGATCATTTTCCAGTATTCTAACGGCCTTTTCCGGTTTCTTACTGTATACTTTCAGAAATTCTTCCAATGTCTCCTCAGTTCTGAACAATGTTTTTGAAAAAAGATGCTCCGAATAAGCATGAAAATCGCCTTTAAATTTTCTGTCTACCTCCTTAAAAAAGTCGGGATGATATATTTCCCTGCTTGACTCCCTGTAATTTTCCATCATCACCGCAAATGTCTCCTGGTCGATAGGATTGTAATAATCTTTATAAAACTGCTGTGCAGTATGAAGTATCTCCTCTGCCGGGACCGACTTATCTATCTGAGCCTGTACCCTACCCGCGATAGTCATTAATTCAGTAACGAAAACTGCCTCGCGCATCAAATCATTGATCACCTGGTACTCTTCCAGTTCTGAGTAGATCTCCTTGAAATTCTGCATCAGGTTGCCATACTTTTCTCTTCGCTCAGCTGTACCTGTTACCCATTCTTCAAATTCCGCCTCCTGTTTCTTCTTTCTTTCAACCGCATCCAGTCTTTCCAGCCCTTTGACTGCACCTTGCCACTTTTTCCATGCATTGCTAATGCCCCTGTATTTAGATGCGTACTGAATCCTCACTTCATCCGATTGTTTCATGTACCGATCCATTATCTCCAGGCGTTCTGTCCTTAGGGAGACCTTCATGGGCATACTGACCTCAGCCATGATTTTCAATCCCTGGGAATAGAGAAATTGGTTGGTTGATCCCGGAAATCCAAGAATCATGGTGAAATCATTCTTCGCCACCCCGTTCATCGAAATTTCAAAGAAATTCCGTGGTTTATACGGAATGTTACCGGCACTGTACTTTGAAGGTTTATTCTCTTTGTTTGCATATACCCGGTAAATAGCAAAATCACCGTTGTGCCTGGGCCACATCCAGTTGTCATGATCTCTGCCAAAATTACCAATCGCTCCGGGAGGCGCCCCCACCAGGCGAACATCGCTGAAACGTTCGTAAACAAACAGAAAGTACTGGTTTCCATGAAACATTGGTTGAACAACCGATTCATATCTTCCGTTTTCATTTGCCCTTCTTATGATATCCTTCATATTGTCAGCAATGATTGCATAGGACCCGTTATTGGCGGTATCTCCTCCCGGGTTTGCTGTCACCTCCCCGGTAACTTCTTTCATATAACGAAGGAATCTGACCGAAGAACCGGGACTGGGCAACTCCTCTTCACGGCCCATGGCCCAGAATCCATCAGTGAGATAATCATTCTCTACACTGGACAACTTCTGAATTGCTCCATAACCACAATGATGATTTGTAATCAGTAATCCATCGCCTGAGATCATCGCCCCTGTACAACCACCACCAAATATTACCACAGCATCCTTCAAGCATGCTTCATTTACACTATAAATATCATCTGTTGTAAGCCGGAATCCCTTCGACTGCATATCTTCAATGGTATACCCTTCCAACAGGGTTAGAAGCCACATTCCCTCATCTGCTCTGGTAATTGAGCTGGTAATTAAGAAGATACATGCAATTGTTATGCTTTTGATTTTTTTCATTTTAGTAGTACTTAGTGTGAAAACTCATCGTATGTTGTTGTGCTTGATATGAAAGCGTTAAGGTCAATGCATATGATGACTGTTTTGAAGTCGGACATAACGCAGCCATGGACCTTTTCTTGCAAGCACTATTTAGTTTCTGTCCATAATGTCCGTTTGCTTCGTTAAGCTCGTCGGGAAATTGCTCATCCCGACA
>JBBDIE010000085.1:0-16160 GCA_040880545.1 Bacteroidales bacterium
CATTATGGACAGTCACTAATTACAGTCCGGAGTATTCATCATCCTTTTCTCCGCCCTGGTGAAGAATGGTTCTTCAGTAATCCTGTTATACGCTTCGCATGCATCGGTATATCTGATCGTGTTCTGGTATGCAGAACCCAATTCAAAATATAATGCAGATAACAGTACCGGGTCCGTTTCGTATGCAACGGCTTTTTCAGCATAAGTAATGGCTTCATCATATTCCACCATTTTATTCTTTGCGGCTGCAGCCTGCCAGTAAGCGTATGAGTTCTTATCATTGGCAGCGATAGCTTCGTCGCAGATATCCAGGAGGTATGTATAATCGGCCTCTTCCGGGTCCATCATCATGAGCTCTTCTTCGATCAGTTCCTTATAGTAACTGTTAATTGCAGAATTGACATCTTTAATAACCTCATCATCGCCCACTTCTTTAGCTTTATTCCTGGCAACGGAAAACTCGTCCAGCATCTTTTCTGTGTCTCCTGTTTCTTTATATACCAACCCTTTTCCCTGGTGTGCCTTGTAATTGTTCTGGTTAAAACTTAATGCCCTGTCAAAGAGGTCCAATGCCTCATCGAAATTGGATTGCTGACGTTGTACATTACCTTCCCTGAGCAGCAGTGTTGGCAGGTATTTTTTTGCTCCTTCAGCAAATTCAGGTTTTGCATTGAATTCTTCGGATAATATTACTGTACTATCCAAAAAGGGCAGAGCTTTGTCATATTGTTTTCTCTTCAGGAGGGTTACGGCTTGCCTGTAATGAGTACCAACCATCTGTTCCCGGGCCTGCCTTTTCATATCCTCAGCATCTTCACCAACTACATCACAAAGGGCGAGGCAATTGTTAAATTTAGCCAATGCAGATTCGTATGATTGTTCGTTCAGACTTGCAACTCCGGAATTGAACTCATTGATTACATCAGTCAGTGTCTGGGCGAATACCGGTCCCGACGCGAGCAACATTGCTGTTACAATTGTTAATACTCTTTTTTTCATTGGTTTACGCGGTTTAATTTTTTGAATCGTCAAATATATAAATATTAATATATGTAAACAAATACAATGCCAAATGGTTTACTGAATTGTAAGTATCTATAAATGAGAAGAAACGGCAGACATGTTTCTGCTTAACAAATATTGTTTCACGGAGAAACGGAAGACCTGGTGCAGCTTGTCCGTTTTATTTTTAGGTGCTATTCTTATTCCCAGTTAATTCACGGAAAACCTCTTCAAGATTTTTTTCTTTCAGATTCATTGAAAGGATGGTTAAGTTGTTCTCCACCGCAAATTTAAATATAGCAGAACGTACATCAGCAGCTTCCTTTGTGGCGAGCAGGTATATGTTTCCGGGTAGCTCTTTGACCTCGGAGATAGATGCCAGAAGCTTCCATTTTTCAGCAGGAAAAGGAGATTCCAGTTCTATTTTGATGGTCTGCCCCGAACGTTGTTTTTTACCAATATTACCGGCTATTTCATCCGCCTTGATTTCCCCATGATCAATGATAATTACTCTGTCACAGATCGCTTCAACCTCCTGCATGATATGTGTGGATAATATGACTGTCTTCTTCTTACCAATCTTCGAAATCAGATTTCGTATTTCGATTATTTGGTTGGGGTCAAGGCCCGAGGTTGGTTCATCGAGAATTAGCACCTCCGGATCATGAATCAGTGCCTGACTCAGTCCTACCCGTTGTTTATAGCCCTTTGAAAGTTTATCAATTTTTTTATGGCGTTCACCCGTTAGGCCTACCTGCTCAATGATTTCAGCAACCCTTTGATCTGCGGCTTTGCCTTTTATCCCGTAAAGTCCTGCAACATAATGAAGATACTCTTTCACATACATCTCCTGATAGAGGGGATTGTGTTCCGGGAGATACCCGATGATCCGCTTGATTTCCATGGGGTGGTCCCTGATACTGAGATCATTTACCTTCACCTCTCCTGCATCGGGGGGCAGGAATCCGGTGATAATCCGCATGGTGGTAGATTTACCGGCACCATTGGGTCCGATAAAACCGACAATTTCACCTGATCTGACCTCAAAAGAGACGTTTTTTACCGCCCATTGCTCTCCAAATCGTTTGGATATATTTCGTACGCTTATTGACACACTGAACCTAATTTTTTAATAACGGAAATGGCACACGACAATCGTCACCCATACATAAACTGGCCAACTTTTGCAAAACTTGCCCTTGGATTAACGCACATTACCGGTATTCCGTCTTCGTTGGCAATCAAATACTGTTCTTTTGCGCTGAATATAAGATCCACAAACGTCATGTGCTTGGTGGTAGTAATCAGGATCAGGTCCGCCCCAATGCTTTTTGTAAATGCAAGCGTCTCTTTCATGAAGTTTTTGCCCTCCTGTGAAGTATGTATTTCATATTCGATATTGTTCTGGATAAGGAACCTGATGGCAAAATTCAGGTTTACATTGGTCTTTTTCTGTAATACTTTGTCGCGGGAAGGAGCCTTGTACAAGTGAATTTTTGAGTTGAGATATTTTCCAAGGAAAATGGCCCATTGTAATTTTTCTTTATTCTCCGATTTAAAGTCAAGGGGGAACACAATATCTGTAAACCTGTCTTTTTCTGTGGGGGCTTTCTGAACAACCAAAAAAGGGACCTTAGAACCATTGATTACTCGAAGAGCCTTGCTTCCGAATAGTTTCTGACTGCCTTTGATACCGTGGGTTCCAAGGATCACAAAATTCACCTGGTTTGATTCTTCGGAGGCAAATTCAGAAATTTCATCAAAGATGGAACCGTTTTTCAATACATAGTGAATATTGAAATCGAGCTCTTCTCCATACTTTTTACAGGCCTCCTTGAGGTTCTGTTCACTTTCAGCAAGTTGGGATTCCTCTGCAGCTACATGAAATAATGAGACATTATTGTTAACAATACGGCCTATTTTAACAGCATGTTTCAATGCATTAACCGCCGCATTGGAAAAATCCCATGTCACAAGGATCAATTTTTTTTCTTGACTCATTTTCGGATTCATTAAATTAAGGATTGTAAAATTACAGGTTTCAATTCACATTGTAAAGGATTGCAACTTAAAAACGATAATATTTAGCCACTTAGTATCAATTATGGTTTATCTGACCAGAAATGCTGTTTCAGTATTAAAAATCTTATTTTTGTACTTTGTAATTCAATAAGGGTACATTCCCTGTGTTAGAAATCGTAAATAAATGACAAGATCGACAGTAAAAGAATTGATAAGAGGCGATAAGCTGAACAATGAGGTATTGCTTAAAGGTTGGGTAAGAACAAAGAGAGGGAATAAACAGGTTGCTTTTATTGCAGTAAATGATGGAACTTCCATTCATAATATGCAGGTTGTTGCTGATGCAGTGAAGTTTTCAGAAGATTTTCTTAAAAGTATTACCACAGGAGCGTCTGTTTCCGTGCGAGGCAAACTGGTAGAATCATTGGGAAAGGGCCAAAGTGTGGAAATTCATGCAGCGCATATTGATCTGTTGGGGGCCAGTGATCCGGAGGTATATCCGTTGCAGAAAAAGGGGCATACCTTCGAGTTTCTGAGGGAAATTGCGCACCTGCGATTCAGAACCAATACATTTGGTGCGGTATTCCGGATCAGGCACGCACTTTCATTCGCGATTCATAAATACTACAACGATAAAGGTTTTTTTTACCTGCATACACCAATCATCACAGCTTCTGATGCTGAAGGCGCCGGGGCCATGTTCAGGGTAACCACCCTGGATCCGGTGAATCCACCAAAGGACGATAAACAGCAGGTGGATTACAGTAAGGATTTCTTTGGAAGAGCAACAAACCTCACAGTCTCAGGTCAGCTGGAAGGCGAACTCGGGGCGTTGGCACTCTCTTCCATCTATACCTTCGGACCAACGTTCAGGGCGGAGAATTCCAATACCCCCAGGCATGTGGCTGAATTCTGGATGATTGAACCCGAGATGGCATTCTATGATATCCATGACAATATGGACCTTGCGGAGGATTTTCTGAAGTACCTCGTACGCTACGCACTGGAAAACTGCAAGGACGACCTTGATTTTCTGAACAATATGGTCGATAAGGAGCTACTGGAGAGACTTGAATTCATATTGAAAAATGATTTTATGCGGATAAGTTATTCAGAAGCAGTTGAAATACTTATAAAATCAGGGAAAAAATTTGAGTTCCCCGTAGAATGGGGTTCCGACCTGCAAGCAGAACATGAGCGTTACCTGGTTGAGCAGGAGTTCAGGAAACCGGTTATTCTGACCGATTATCCCGCAGAGATTAAGTCATTCTACATGAAACAGAATGATGATGGAAAAACAGTACGGGCCATGGATGTTTTGTTTCCAAAGATCGGTGAAATCATTGGGGGATCGCAGCGGGAAGAGGATTATGACAAACTGCTGAGCAGAATGAGGGCCATGCGTATACCTGAAGATGAATTATGGTGGTATCTTGAAACAAGGAAATTTGGTACTGTGGAACATAGCGGATTCGGACTGGGTTTCGAAAGATTATTGATGTTTGTTACAGGTATGAGTAATATCAGGGATGTTATTCCATTTCCCCGCACTCCTAAAAACGCAGAGTTTTAATAGTAGAAATCATGTTAAAGCAGAGGCTCCAGCAGAAATTACTTCAGAAACTTTCACCGCAGCAGATCCAGATGATTAAGCTGCTGGAGATTCCTGCAATACAACTGGAGCAAAGAATAAAGAAAGAGCTGGAAGAGAATCCGGTACTGGAGGAGGGTGAAGATGATTCACTAAGCCAGGATGATCAGGAAGTAATTGAAGATCCGGTGGACCAGGATGAATTCTCCCTGGAAGATTACATGGATGATGATGAAATTCCAACGTACAGGCTAAATGCACAAAATTATTCCAAGGATGATAAGCAGGAGGAGATTCCATTTTCGGGGGGTGATTCATTCAGGGAACATCTCAGTTCACAGATGGGATTGCGCAAACTGGAAGAGAACCAGGAACTGCTGGGAGAGTATATCATTGGCAACATAGATGATGATGGCTACCTGAGAAGAGAACTGGAAGCCATTGCAGACGATCTTGCATTTACATTCGGCTTTGAAACCACGTATGAGCAGTTGCATGAGGTACTGATGATCATACAGGATTTTGATCCGGCCGGCGTTGGCGCCAGAAGTTTGCAGGAGTGCCTGATGCTGCAACTGGCCAGGGAAAGACTGGATGATCCGGTGGATGCTATTGCCTACAAATTGCTGAAATTTCATTTTGAAGAGTTCACAAATAAACATTACGATAAAATAATTCTAAGATTGTCAATCACAGAGGCGCAGTTGAAAGAGGCGTTGGATGTGATTATAAAATTAAATCCAAAACCAGGTGGTTCTTATGGAGATAACCAGAGTAAGACTTTTCATCAGATCGTACCCGATTTTATCCTTGAACTGAATAATGATGAACTGGAATTGTACCTGAATGCATCCAATGTGCCTGAATTAAGATTGAGCAGGACCTACACGGAAATGCTTGAATCTTTCAATGCCAATAAGAAAAACGCCACCAGGGATGATAAGGATGCAGTAACTTTTGTAAAGCAGAAGCTGGATTCTGCGAAATGGTTTATCGATGCCATCAGGCAGCGGCAAAACACCTTACTGATCACGATGGAAGCAATTTTGCAGTATCAGTCCCAGTATTTTATCGATGGCGACGAGACGCTGATGCGCCCCATGATCCTGAAGGATATAGCAGACATGACCCACCTGGACATATCTACCATATCCAGGGTTGTGAACAGCAAATATATTCAGACTCATTTTGGGATCTTTCCACTGAAATACTTTTTCTCCGAAGGTTTACAAACAGAAAGTGGAGAAGAGGTTTCAACACGTGAGATCAAAAAAATTCTGCATGGTTGTATTAATAATGAAGACAAACGAAAACCTCTAACTGACGATAAACTGGCTGTCATACTTCAGGAGAAAGGGTACCATATAGCTAGACGTACTGTGGCAAAATACAGGGAGCAACTGAACCTACCTGTGGCGCGCCTGAGAAAAGAACTTTAAAACCTTTTTTATGGAGAAAATACTGGCAAAGACTTTCTCGTACCTTTTCCACCCGTTGCTCATTACTTCCCTGGGAATGCTGGTCCTGTTTAATTCAGGCACCTCTTTGTCCGTGTTGCAATTTGAAGTAAAAAAAGTCGCCCTGATTGTCACCATGTTGTTTACACTGGTCTTTCCGTTATTGATGATAATCATCCTCTATCTTACCAGGATGATTCATAATATTACATTGAAGGAGCGGGAAGAAAGAACATTGCCATTGGCACTTACCATTATCCTCTATCTGTTTACATTTTTCATTATGCGGGGAATTCCTCAACTGACAGGTACGCATATTGTCTTTTTATTTTGTCCACCGGCAGCATTGTTTGCAACTTTGGTGATTAACCGTTATATGAAACCCAGCATTCACATGCTGGGTATTGGAATATTATTGGGGGAATTATTGGTGCTGATCCTGCTATATGGAGCCGCATTGCACCTCTTTTTCATAACAGCTATCCTGATAGGGGGAATATTGGGCAGTTCAAGGCTGATCCTTCAGGCAGATAAACCTGGTGAAATTTTAGCCGGTTTCAGTACAGGTTTCCTGGTTACGGTGATTATAATGACCTCGTATGCACTTTAATCCTCTGCATCCTCCTCAATCTTGTCTTTGAGGAGATTCAGATTCATCATAACTTCATCGTACACCTTGTCCAGCAGTTCCGGATATTTACTATATTCTTTGACGGTTAATTCATACATGGTTCGGTCCACGTTATGCTTTTCAAAGATAGAGCTGTACATATCAATGCTGTCTCCCGGATTGAATTTCCGAAAATACTGCATATCATTTGTAATACCGTCCATGAGATGCATATCGGTAATTACCTCAACAAACACATCCCTTGGGATATATGCATTTCCGGTGATTTTTTTCTCCCTTTTACAGCCTGTTGCGAACAGGAATACCATAAGTAGTGAGAGAATGGCAATTGCTCTGAATTGTGATCTATTTAATATCATTGAACCTGTACCCAATCATTATTTCATGGCTTCCCATATTATACTTCCTGAGATCAGTGATCCCGATGTCATAGGCATATCCAAAATAAAACCTGTCATCATGATTATAGCCTGCCATGATGCTGACAGCCTCATGGAACCTGTAGCCCGCGGCGAGCCACACCATCTCCACCCATTCTACCTTCGTGTTGAATTCAAACTTAAATTGTCTTGGGGCAGTAACTTTAACAATGGCAGATGGTTCAATTATCCAGTCACGGTCTACTTCATAACGATATCCACCTGTTAAAAAAAGGTGACTTTTCAGTCTGTTCAATCCGGTTTTCTCTTCAAAAATTTTCAATTTATTGTTCAACAACTGAGCCGAAGATATGCCTGCAAAGAAATTGTCACCGTAGAGATAGACCCCAACTCCTGCGTCGGGAACATAAGTGGTACTTACCACACCTTGTATGTATAAATCAGATGGATCTTTGGGGGTCAGTTGTGTACCATCGACCTTATATTGAAGCATATTCAGCGACAATCCCATGGAGAGCCTCATGTCGTTATTAATTGCGATGTTATACCCGTAAGAGCTAGAAATACCCGTTCTGCTGGTGGGGCCGGTAATGTCGGTAAATATTGTACCGCCAAACCCCATATCCATTGATGAATGTGGTCCGTAGAATGAAATGGAGTTGGTTAGGGGGGGGTCAGTCATGCCCACCCATTGAAAACGATGGCTGGTACGGATTTGGTAATAATCGTGAATACCGGCAATGGCAGGATTCAAAATAAAATCATTGAACATATACTGGGTAAACTGAGGCAATTGTTGCCCTGCAAGATTCACTGACCCGGCAAGACATAAAAGCAGGATGATATGTTTCAATTGTCTCATTGCTTACCTGATGATTGTAACATTTCCGGTGATTGGGGTTGCATCTGGCTTAGGTATAATGACATAATAATAGGTTCCCGTGGGTACATCCTTTCCATTGAATGTTCCGTCCCAACGCTTATCATCAGAATATCCCTCAGAGTAGTAGATCCTGCTTCCCCACCTTGTATAGACTTCAACCTGTATTTCGGGGAATATGGATGCATTTTCAATTTCGAAATAGTCATTCACCATATCTCCATTTGGAGAAAAAACATTGTACACCGTAATATCTTCAACCACACTGATCGTAACCGAGGCAGATTCCACGCAGCCATAATCGTTAATTGCAATCAATTGATAGGTAATGGTCGATTGCAATGTAGCGATCGGATTTGGCACTGTAGTTTCGTCGAGGCCTGTTTCAGGAGCCCATTGGTAGGATACGATATTGCCTGTTGTAGTAGATTCAAGTTGGATTGTCTCACCGGCAACACCGGATGTATCACTTGAAATTTCAAGACCGTAAACAGGCAGCACATTTACCCGAACGGTATCGACATTATAACAGCCAAACCCTGAATTTGCTTCGGTTACTCTATATGCATAACTTATAGAATCGAACACATTGGAAGCAACTGGATTTGCGATGTTTGTATCACTCAGGAAGGTGGCTGGCGACCAATTCATATAACTTCCGGCTACAGCTTCCAGCTTAATGGATGTGCCGGCACAAATGGTTGTGTCCTTACCTGCATTTGCAGTTACAACCACAAAAGCACCGACAACAGCGCTATCGTTCACCACACACCCGTTTTCATCAGTAATCTCCACATAATATTTTCCGGCGACTACACCCGACAGATCCTCGTTTGTACTGCCATTGGACCAGTTAAAGGTTTTCACTCCGGTACCTCCGTTTACAGTTAGATTAACCGATCCGGTTTCACTGAAAGCATTGCAATTTGCAGGCGAAATGTTTTTGAAAACAGTGATTTTAGCAGGCTCTTTAATATAAACCGTGCCTTCGTATTGCTTACCATCTTCGTCAAATGCCTGCAGGTTATAGATTGAATCTCCCGGCAGGTTTTCGAAAATGGCCGATGTGGTGAAGCTTACACCACTGTCTATGGAGAATTGAACGGTCCCTGATCCATTCTGAGGCTGGAATTCGATGATTCCGTTATCGTAACCAAAGCATGAAACATCGGTTGAATTGATCACCATATCCAGCGGGATTATGTTAAAGATCTCTATGAACTCTTCATATATGCAGCCATTGGCATCTTTTACCACAACCGGGTACGTTCCCTCCTCCAGGTCGGTGTAGGAGGTGTTGGTCGTAAAGGTTCCTGTCTGCCCGTCAATGGAATATTCATACGGGGGCGTACCTCCTGAAACATCCGATATGGTTATGGTACCCAGGGCCTCCTCCACGTAATCGGTTTTCGAAATGGTGGCAGCGACAGGGGCAGGTTCATTGATTGTTATCGCTTCTGTTGTGAGGCATGATCCGGTATCCCGGGCCGATACTGTATAGTCACCCGCAGCGAGACCGGTAAAGTCACCTGAAGCCTGGAAGTTTATTCCATCCAGGGAATATTCATAAATTCCCCAGCCACCAGAAGCTGTTGCAGAAATTGCTCCTGTAGTATCTCCGGAACAGGACGTAATGTTTGTTATAATGACATTTAAGTCAAGGATAGGCGGTTCGCTGATTACCCAGGTACCTGCAAATAAACTGCAGGAATTGGAATCCCGGGCAAATACATCATAGGCTCCCGGTCCAAGGTCGGTGAATAATGAAGCAGCAGTATAGGTTACTTCATTGTCAATGGAATATTCATAGGGAGCAGTACCACCAGCAACAAAGATTGTTATTGATCCATCATTTTCACCATTGCATGTAATTTGCGTTGTTGTTACCGAATCCAACACAAATTCAGGAGGATCGGTTATGGTAAGAACGCCTGAAGTAACCGGCCCGCACCCTTCGCTATCGGTAATATTCACGGTGTAATCGCCAGCCGGCAGTCCGCTGAATGTTTCATTGTTCTGTGGTGGTAATACCGGTGGATCCAGGGTAAAGGTATATGCAGGTGTACCACCTGAAACCTCTACCGTAATTGTACCTGTTGAAGTTCCAAAACAGCTGGTCTCTGTTGCCGTTTCGGAAGTAATGATCATGGGTGAAGGTTCAGAAACAGTTAGGGTTGTGTCCCTGGTACAACCGTTTCCATCTCTTGTAGTTACTGTATAATCTCCGGCTGTAAGGTTATTGAATATTCCGGAAGGATTAAAGGATCCGCCATCCAGTGAATATGACTTGGCCCCTGTTCCTCCCGTTGCACTTACTTCTATCCTGCCGTTATTGTCGCCCGGACAACCGGTGACATTCGTAATATTTACAAGATCGAAGATGATCTCATCCGGCCTTAATATTTCTACTACAGTATCTTTCTGACAAAGGTTTGCATCTACCATAGAAACCAGATAGACCCCCCCCGGCAAGTCAGTGAATTCACCAATAGATTCCAGCGCACCCCCGTTCAGGGAATACTTGATACTACCTGTTCCGCCACTACCCTGAATGGCAATTCTTCCCTCCTCTGCATCATAACAGGTTGTTATATCATCCTGGTCGTAGAAGGTAATCCTCAGCCTGCTTGGCTCAAGTATGGTGAGGGGTGAAATCCCCTGTTCACAAAGGTTTGAATCACGCACTACCACCGGGTAAGAACCTCCTGGTAAATTTGTAAATACAGAATTGGACTGGTAGGTTATTCCGCCATCTATTGAATATTCGTAAGGAGCAATTCCTCCTGTTACATTATTGATGGTTATGGTAACATTGGAATCTCCATTACACAGATTCTGACCGGATATACCATATTCGTAGTTGATGGCATCCGGTTCTTCTATTGTTATTGTGCTGCTGACTCTGCATCCATTGGCGTCTCTGGTGTATACTCTGTATGTTCCGTTAGACAAACCGGTGAATTCATTGTTGGAACTGTAGGGCCCCCCGCTGAAGAATGAATACTCATAAGGAGGTGTTCCTTCAGATGTAGTGGCTGTTATGGTTCCGTCTGCTTGTCCGGCGCATAGTACATCGGTTTTTGAGAGTACTGAAATAAGCTGGGTTGGTTCGGTCAGGACCACTGCATCAGGATAGGTGACTACACAGGATACATCATCGGTAACCTCCAGGGAATAGGTGCCGGCAACCAGACCGACAGGATCCTCATCCGCCGAAACCTCAGTACCCGTACTGTCGGTCCATGAGAATAAATAGGGAGGTGTGCCTCCTGTAACGTCAATCGTGATACTACCATTATTGTCGCCGAAGCATCCCAGGTTGCTCTGTCCGGTAAATGTTACATCAATGGCAGTGGGCTCAGTGAGTATAGCAATTCCGGGAAACGCCTTTACACATCCATTGAAATCAGTGACTGTCAGATCATATGTTCCCGGTTCAAGTGAGGAAAGATTCTGACTGCTTGAACTGAATCCATTGGGCCCCGACCAGGCAAAATTGTATCCGGGTGTTCCTCCCGATGTAACAATACTGATGGTTCCGTCCGCAGCACCGTTACAGGTAATATCTGTTGCTGTTGCAATAACTGCAATTTCGGTGGGTTCCTCAATTGTAGCTGCATTTGGATAACTGATAAAGCAGTTGTTCACATCAGTAATATCCAGCGAGTAATCGCCAGGCTCAAGATCAACAAGGTCCTCATCGGTGGATGAGAATCCACCGGGGCCGGTCCATGCATAGCTGTATGGCTGGGTGCCCCCTGTTACAATTGCATCAATGGTACCGTCATCTGAGCCTATACAGTTTAAATCTGTCGATTCGAAGGTGGCTGCCAGGGGATCTGGTTCTGTAACTGCTTCAACCAGGAATACCTCAATACATCCCAAATCATCAGTGATTGTAAGGGTATAACTGCCGGCATCTAATCCGCTGATGTCTTCATCCACATAATTAGTGTACCCGTTATTTCCGGACCAGGCATAGGCATAGGGAGGGGTTCCTCCCGATACTGTGGCATCGATGGCTCCGTCGCCCGATCCATTACATGTAAGATGTGTTACAACAAAGGTAGCCGTTATGGGATTATTTTCAGAAACAATATTGTTGTTGAATTCCTTCACACAACCCTGTGCATCTGTAATGGTAAGATCGTAACTGCCTGCAGGAATATCGGTTAAATCTTCATCAGTAGAGGTAAATCCATCGGGACCTGTCCAGAAGAAAGTATATGGAGCCGTACCACCGGAAGGTGTGATACTGATCTCGCCCGTGGATTCCCCGCTGCAATCCAACCCTACGATGGTTATGGTGGTTGTAATTTCACTGGGTTGATCAATGGTAACTATATCGTTGAATACCTTTACGCAGCTATTTGCATCGGTGATCTGCAGGTCGTAAGTGTCTGTAATAAGATCGGTGGGGTCTTCAGCTATACTGGTGTGACCGGTTACATCTCCTGTCCAAAGATACGAATACCCGGGAGTCCCTTTATCCACAGTAACTTGTGCGGTTCCATCATTTCCACCGAAGCATGTTACATCGGTAAATCCATCAAGTACAGCGGTAATATCTTCAGGTTCAGTGATCACCAGAAGGTTTGGGAAATTCTGTATACATCCATTTCCATCGGTTACCTCCAGTGAATAGGTGTCCGCAGGCATTGTAGTGGGGTCCTCATCTGTTGAGGTATAGGGACCTGTTGCGGTCCAGCTGTATGAATAGGGAAGTGTTCCACCGGAAACGGTAATGTCGGCAGATCCGTCTGATTCCCCTATACAACTTACATGGGTAATGGATTCAATGTTAACTGCAATCGGATCCGGTTGTGTAATGGTAACTACCGCCGTAAACAATACATCGCAACCCACGTCATCTGTTACCGTGAGATCATAGGTGTCGGCAACCAGGTTCGCAGGATTTTGTACAGTGCTGGTTGCTCCTGTAGCCTGTCCGATCCATGAAAAGGTATAGGGGGCTGTTCCGCCAGCTACCGTAATAGTTGCTGTTCCGTCATTATCCCCGAAACAGGTTACATTTGTTGAATTAACTGTCGTAATGGTGATCTCGGTTCCCTCTCCTACCGACAATGGGCCCAGTATTTCAGTACATCCATTGGCATCCGTTACCTCCACAGTATAATCTCCCGCTTCCAGACCAAAAATATCCTCATTGGCAGAGGTAAAACCGTTGGGTCCGGTCCAGCTGTAAGTATACCCCGTACCAGATCCAGAGGGGGTGCCGCCCGCAGGTGTAATTTCTATGGAACCATCATTACCCTGGAAGCAGGTTGCCGGCGTAATGTTGTCTGTTGATATGGTTAACGGTGGCGGTTCATCGATAAAAAGGTTGGTGGTATCATGCGTACTGGGGCATGAACCATGAGAAACTGAAACAGTGTAATTTCCAGTGGGAAGAGACTCGAAAAAACCGGTTGAGTTTGTTTCATTAACCGGTCCTGTGAGGTCATAGATAAGATTTCCATCTTCGCCGGTTGCTGCAGTTGTTATGGTTCCGTCGTTGAATGTCGCACAGGTGATATCTGTTATGGTCGTACTTACTATTTTAATCGTATCCGGGCCGCCAACAGATGCATCCACGAAAAGATTTGTAGTTCCGCTGACCGCATCTGCAACATAGATCGTGTAATCGGCACTTTTGGACAGGTTTAGGAAGGTGTACGTACGGTCCGGAATGAAACCGCTTGAGGTCAGGGTTGATCCTTCGAAAAACAGCGTGTAATTCAAATTTCCACTCCCACCGTCCACTTCTATGGTGATGGTACCGTCAGAACCACCGCCACATGTCACCGGGGTCGAGTTGAGGCTGACCAGTGTGATGTTCTGGGCCTGCAATCCGGTGAATGCTGCCAACAGGATCAATATATTGAGAAACCTTATATTCATTTTCATAAACACTGAATCCCAGTTTTTTAGCAAACAGAGCAGTTTAGGCTATGTTTACGGTTAACCGGGGATTTAGTTCCGGGTATTTGTTCAAAAAACCTGGCTAAGTTATGAATTTAGATGAAATCTAAATAACCCGGCTCTTTGATTTTACGTTGTAAATAGTTAAAGTTAACAAAATCACTATATTAAACAATATTCCCATTTTCAATTCCACTTAAATATTTCCGGCTGATCTGCCTGACCGGGTAACTGGCTGCAAGAAATCCTATGATCAGCACGGTCACCCAAACCAACAGTATATCAGTCAGTTTCAGATCAACGGGATATGCATCGATTACAAACGTCCCACTTCCGCTTAGCTTTAATAACTCAAATCTGTCCTGAAGCCAGCTTATCAATGAACCCAGTGAAATACCAATTACAGATCCCACGATACTTATCATCCACCCTTCCACGAGAAAGATCCTGGATATCAGTTTTTGTCCTGCCCCCATATTTCTCAGGCTCTTGATGTCGTTTCTCTTGTCGATGATCAGCATACTGAGCGACCCGATAATATTGAAGGAGGCTATAATAAGGATAAATGTAAGGATAAGGAAGATGGCCCACTTTTCAGATTTCATCACCCTGTAAAACATTTCATTCTGCTGGGCCCGGTTTTGTACCAGGAACTTATCGCCAAGCAGTTCCACGATCCTCGCCTGGGTCTCTCTTTCTGCATACAATGGGTCAAGCTTAATCTCAATGGCTGATACTTCATCCGTGTAATCAAGTAATTCCCGCATAAATTCGATGGGTACGATCACATATTTCGAATCATAATCCTGCTCAATGGCAAAAATTGCTGACGGGAAAATAAATTGTCTCCTGAAAGCATCATCGGGATTGGCCAGGTTGATACTACCCAGTCTTTTAGGCATATATACGAAGATAGGATTGATAAAATTAAGTCCGATTTGTAAATTATAGGCAACACCCTGTCCTACTACCGCATAGAACCGGTCCTTCTCTTTCAGTATCATTTCACCGTCATAAACCATTGAATCTATCCCCGTTACATGGATAAAAGACTCATCGGCTCCCTTAATGGTTGCAATATGCTGACGTTTGTCATATTTCAGCAAAGCGATCTCCTCAAGGATTTCTGAAACATGCAGTACGCCAGGCATTTCTTTTACTTGCTGGATCTTCTCTCCGGGTGTAAAGACTTTCCCTTCAATCGCTGTAATTCGAATATCCGGTTCAAAGGAATTAAAGAGCGATTTTACCACCGCGTCGAAGCCATTGAAAACCGATAGTATAACAACGAGTGCCATTGCCCCAACCGCAACGCCAAGCATGGAAATCCCGGAAATGATATTGATGGCATTCTGATTCTTCCTGGCAAACAGGTAACGACGTGCAATATATAAAGGGACCCTCATTTAATACATTTTACGATCAGGCCCGTACCGGTTTTGTGCCGGGTATGGATGTCCAATATATTCAGGACAAAACTAACAGGGTAAGCCAACAGGTAATAAAAGGGCAGGAGCAGCAGGAACAGTTTGCTTGTGTTGGCCATTAATATGGGCCATTTCATGGAGAGTCGCCAGGATATTTTCCCCGGGACCCCATAGGAATACCTGGTTTCGACAGTGCTGAATCCGGCCGTTTTCAGTTTCGTTTCAATATCCTCCACACTATAACCATCCCGTACATGTTCCTCTATAAATGAGTCATCATGATCGTAGTGAACATCACTACCGCCCTGGTCGGAAGGAGTTGATATCAGCAAAACACCCCCTTTTTTCAGGCTTTTTGCAAGGTTTTTGAATACTGCTACGTCATCTTCTATATGTTCCATCACATCAACAGAAAGCGCCAGATCGTATGTGTCCGGCTTTGAAAAGGTTGTCAGATCTGCATATTCAAACAAAATTCTGTCTGATTTTCCAATACGATTGAAAAAGACATTGCAATCATCAATCTGCTCCTGCTTCACATCCACGGCAGTGATTTTGGCAGCGGGGAATTGCAGGGCCATGGTGTATACATACTGCCCGAATCCGGAACCGGCATCAAGGATCTCCGGAGAATCCGGAAGGGTTGTTCTTACCTTACGCAATTCTCTTCTGATATGCCATGATCTGAGTAACAGCAGGTTCAGTAAATGGTAAAAGGTTTTCCGTAAAAAGGGCGTTTTGTTGAACAGGTTACCCAGACTTCGTTTTACAGGATCATATTTCATTCATACATTATTTGGATAAACTTTTGTCTTTCAAATATTTAGTGCTTGCAAGAAAACGTCATT
>JBBDIE010000085.1:16260-26777 GCA_040880545.1 Bacteroidales bacterium
TAATAGATAAATTCAGGAATACTTCGTACCTGGTTTTTAATTATCTGTCCGATCTGATTCCTGATAGCAGAAGCCCTGGAACGAATATTTTCCAGGGGTTCTTCCTTCTTATTTAAAGGAAATATACTCAGATATACCTTGGCCACCCCTAGATCAGGGCTAACCCTGACTACCGTGACAGTGATTAATTTTCCGGGCAAAATCTCAGTTGCATGTTGCTGAAAATAGAGCCCAAGTTCCCTCTGCAGCATTCTTGATACCTTTTGTTGCCTGGTAGATTCCATCATATATTTTTTACTTTGAAAATGTACAAATTATTATCTCATATTCTCCCTGGTTTTATTAACATTCTGAATATTAACAGGACCCTGAGAGGAGTGTAAAAGTAGGGAATTTAATCGCGGTGTGCAACGTATCTATAACAATGAAGGAGGGTTTGGTACCGGGAGAAAAGAATAAAGGTGTTATATTTGCAGATTGAATTTTTGATTTACCTGAACAAACAATTATTCGGGGAATATTTGCACTCCCTGAATTTCATGGTTAGTTTTATAGCCATTATTAACGACCTGATATGGAAACTGTATTAAGTGGGATAAGATCCACCGGAAACCTACACCTTGGTAATTATTTCGGCGCTGTAAAGAATTTTGTGAAGATGCAACATGAATACAATTGTTACTTCTTCATTGCCGATCTTCATTCCCTTACAACCCATCCGAAACCTGAGAACCTGCATGATAATATAAGGAAGGTACTTTCGGAATATATAGCCTGCGGAATTGATCCTGAAAAGGCAACAATTTATATTCAAAGCGATGTGCCAGAGATATCAGAGCTATATCTTCTATTAAACATGAATGCTTATGTTGGTGAGTTGGAAAGGACCACTACATTCAAGGAAAAGATAAGGAATCAGCCTGAGAATGTGAATGCAGGGCTGCTTACCTACCCGGTATTGATGTGTGCCGATATCATTATCCATAACGCAAACAAAGTACCGGTTGGAAAGGACCAGGAGCAGAACCTTGAGATGGCCAGGAAATTTGCCAAGCGATTTAACCATATCTATAACACCGATTTTTTTACATTGCCCGAACCATTCAATTTTGGAAGTGAACTGGTAAAGGTCCCCGGACTAGACGGAACAGGGAAAATGGGAAAATCTGAAGGCAACGGTATTTACCTGATCGATGAACCGGCTGAAATCAGGAAAAAGGTGATGAGGGCAGTTACAGATTCGGGACCTGAAAAGCCCGATTCAGAAAAGCCGGAGCCCATTAAGAACTTGTTTTATTTACTTGAGATCATGTCTGAAAGAGATACATTGACACACTTTGAAGAGGCCTATAATAATTGTACGATCAGGTATGGTGATTTGAAAAAGCAGCTGGCAGAAGATATAATTAAGTTTACCGTTCCCTTCAGGGAGCGTATTCTTGATATATATAACGACCGGGAGTACCTTGGTAAAGTAGTTAAAAATGGCGCAGAAAAGGCACGCGAAAGTGCCTCTAAAACCTTACGTGAAGTTCGGGAGATCATCGGCTACAAAAGCTTTTAAAATAAAAAGCCCGCCTCAGAGAGACGGACCGTGCCCCGAATAAAGTCAGGTATATGCTTGGATGAACTGTCATAGAATAAAAAGCAAATACTGTGCCAAAAACGAAAAGCAGAATAATGATTTCAGGTTATTATTCTGCTTTTCAACATTGTGTAGGGCTGGGTTGTCCCGGAAAGCGATTTAGTTTGATTAAAAGTACCTGATCACTCTTGTGCTTCCTGTTGCAATTGCCATTTCACTTCACCCAATCCATGTTCTTGCAGAAAGGCATTTGCTTTGGAGAAGTGTTTGCATCCGAAGAATCCGTTGTGTGCTGAGAATGGTGACGGATGGGCCGCCTTCAGTACGAGGTGTCCGGGTTTATCAATCAGGTTCTCCTTGGCCTGTGCATATTTTCCCCATAGCAGGAAGACCACATTTTCGCAGTTTCCGGAGACCGTACGTATAACTCTGTCCGTAAATTGTTCCCAACCCTTGTTCTGGTGAGAGCCTGCAATGCCCGCCCTTACCGTTAGGGTAGCATTCAACAGCAACACACCCTGTCTGGCCCATCCTTCCAGGTTGCCGTGGGCAGGAATGACCAGCCCCAGATCGGAATGAATTTCCTTAAAGATATTGACCAGCGAAGGAGGTGGTTTAATTCCGTGTTGCACTGAAAAACAGAGGCCATGTGCCTGGCCCTTCCCATGGTAGGGGTCTTGTCCGAGAATCACCACTTTTACCTGATGAAGGGGTGTAATGTTAAATGCATTAAAGATCATGGGACCGGGAGGATAGACTGTATATGCGGCCCTTTCCCCGAGTATAAATTTTTTCAATTCAGCAAAATACCCGGATTGAAACTCTTCCATGAGGACCTGTTTCCAACTCTCTTCAATTTTGGGTGAAATTTCTGTCATTTCAGTGACAAATTTTTGGAATGTCATGTAAAGATAACATGATCGGATAAAAGGATGAATACCGGCAGTAACTTTACTTTAAATTTCAGCTTGGCTGTTCATCCTTCAACCAGGTGAATGGGAGAATATATCTATACTGGCTGGGTCCCGTCCTGTTAAAATTTTGTTCTGAGTGTAAATATAAAATTCCGGCCGGGTCCACTTACACCGGAAGCAAATGGTTTATAGAACTGATCAAGGATATTTTCGATTGAAAACTGCGCAACCAGGAAATTATTGATCTTGTATGAAGTGCTCATATTCAGTGTCCACCAGGCCGGAAACCCGAAAACGGTGGCCTCTTCCTCATTGTCCTCTCCGTAGGGGGAGAAGTTGTCGGCAAATTTCCATCCGTTGTAATAGATGAAACTTTCGAACATGAATTTCTTATAATCGTAGGTAATGCTAACCCTTCCAAATACCGGGGGAATGTGGCCCAGGGGTACATCATCAGTGAGATTTCTGCCTTTGGTGATATTCACTGATGCCTTCATTACAATATTGTTGTAAAGATCTGATATCACATTCATCGTAGCTCCGTAGATGTGTGCCAGTGAAGCATTGTAATTGGCCGAGATCTTGTAAAGGTCGCCGTCATAAAACATTGAATCCCGGCCGTCCAGTGTATAATCCGTTCGTACAATGGCATTGGTGAGCAGGGTATAATATGCTACCACATCCATCCTGAGGAATCCTTCAATAACCCGGCTTGCCCCAAGTTCTGCATTGTAGGTATATTCCGGCCTTATATCCGGATTTGGAATAATGATATAATCATTTTTGGCCCTGATCTTTCCATAATCGTCCACATTCGGATTTCTGTATCCTGAGGAGAGAATGGCATTGATCTGCCATGCCGGAGCAGGATGATATACCATACTTACACTTCCGGTAAAAGCCCCGTTATTTATGCGGGTTGTGTCGAATGGCAGTTCCGGGTTGTTGAATACTGATTGCAGCAGTGAATAATTGTACCTCAGTCCGCCATTCAATATTAGTTTTTCACTGAATATTTTCTTATAACTGGCATAAAGCGAAGAGGAAAGGGTATTGCTTCCGCCGGATGGATATCTGGTTTGGGTGGGCCTTACCATCCCGCTAGTAATATGCTCATAATATGAGCCTGATCCTACGTTATTGTAATACAGGTCATACCCGTAGTTCATCCTGCCAACTTCATCCCAGATTTTCAAAAAATCGATATTCAAACTCAGGACATTTACAGTTTCAAGCTGGTACAGCCGGTCCATGGATTTGAATTGTCTGGAGATCCTGTCCTCATCGATCCTCTGGTATGCAAAAATCGATGTGGCATTTGTGAAGAAGGAATTATCATTCCTGTTTACGTTTTTAACAGATGCCAGCAACCTGTTTTGCGGGCCATAATAATGTTCGGCATACTTCAGGGTTCCATTATTATAATCGTTCAGAAAATCCAGCCGATCGATATCTGAGGAGGTTGAATACTGTAGGTTCATGATCCAGTCAACAAATTCTGACTGTGAATACTTAAATTTTTGCAGAAAATCCAGCTGTTTATATGCGGTATTATGCTGTATATGTTCATGTTGGTTCACATACATACTGTCGGTACCTTCGGGGCCGGGTTTTACATAATGCAATGTTTTTCCCCAGTCCCCGTAAAAGAGGTTTCTTGTTGAACCTATCCGGATATTCCCCAGGTCCTTATAAGTAATACTTGTAAGGGCGCCAAATTTCCTGCCTCCAATATTGAAATTCAAATGTCCTACTTTGCCTCGGTTTGACGAGGAATATTGCGTATAAGCTTCGCCCCCTAAGTTGATTTTGTCATCTTCCGAAAGCACCGGGTCGCTGGTATAATAATGTATCACCCCTCCCAGAGCATCACTTCCGTAGATCAGGGAACCCGGTCCAAAGATAACCTCTGTCCTGTCAAGTATTGCATGGTCGATGGTAATAGAATTTTGCAGGTGACCGCTTCTGTATATTGCGTTGTTGAGCCTGACACCATCTACTACCAGGAGAATTTTGTTTGCTTCGAAACCTCTAAGGATCGGACTCCCCCCCCCCGCCTGGGTTTTCTGAACGAGAATATTACCGGTTTCCATAAGCAGATCTGCCGAATTCTGAGAGGGATTATTTATCAGGTCTTTTTTCTGCAATAAACTCACCTTGTAAGGCAGCAGTTGTTTGCTCTCCCTGGATTTGCTAGCTGAAATGATAAACTCATCGAAGAGTATATTTCTCCTGGAGAGAAAGATCACCTGTTTGTCAAGTATTTCAGTATATGGCTGAATGATTGTAATGTAGGAAGGGTGTTGAAATAAAATGGTATCTGTGGTGAGAAATGTCAAGGGGCCGGTGAATCCCAGGCTGTCTGTAATTGCTGCCCGCTCCCTGGTCTTATTGAATATAGCCACATTGGCCACTGGTTCGCCGTTATTCTCAGAAAGAACCCTTAACCGTTGTCCCTCACTGTTCATGGCCAGCACGAGGAATAAAACTGTAGTCAGGTATTTCATTCTTACATAATTTGGTTAAACATTTGTTTTTCTATTATTTAGTGTCTGTCCATCATGTCCGTTTGCTGCGTTACGCTCGTCGGGAAATTGCTCTTAACGCTTTCTTATCAAGCACGCCAGCATATTATGCGTTTTCTTTCTGACAATATTTAACAACTATAAATATGACAATTCCGGTACCGATGCTGTGAAACCCTCATGAATATTCTTTATTTTTTGCCAAGGACAGAGCATGATGGGTTCATTATTTAACAGGTTTTGCGGGGTATATGCAGCAAAAATTGTACCATCAGGACAAATGTGGTAGTTGAATTAAATTGGATAAGCATATTAGGCCAAAAGAACTGAAAATGTTGGTAAGTTCTCTTCCAATGACCTGCTCTTTTTAATAAATTTGGTTGCAAAGAGAATTGAGATGCGTAAAAGGATTTTAACCGGGGGAATTGTGGCGGTAGTTTTAACCGTCATACTTATATTGTTGCTGCTTCGAAATACCAGATCCTTCAATGTAGCGCTTGCTGCAGAAGCGGTACCTTCCAATGCCATTGTTTTTATAGATAAGGTGGATTTCAGGTACTTTGCAGATGATTTTCAGGATGGATGCCAACTCTGGAGCGATTTATTATCCTATGCCCGCTTCCACAAAGTGGATACGCTGATTAAAACAGTCAGGGTACAAGCCGCAAAAATGCCAATATTGGAGGAACGTCTGATGAACAATGGTTTAAGTCTTTCAATGCATTTATTGGGGAAAAGTAATCTTTCCCTGATGTACTATATAACTCTTGGAGAAGATATTTCACCCCATGACGTGGAGGCAGAGATAAGTGGGGCACTGGCAAAGTATGCAACAGTGGAAAAGAGAAAATATGAGGCGGTTGACCTGATGGATGTTACTTTTCATGACAGTGACCTGATTCAGGATCTTTCTTATGCTATCAAGGATAAAATTTTGATAATCAGCACCTCCTCGATACTACTGGAAGATGCTATCAGAAGCCTTAATTCTGAAGGAGGGATATTCTATCAGAAAGGATTTGGTAAAGTAGCCGGAACTTCCGGTAAATATGTACTGGGGAACCTCTACCTGAATTACACGGTGCTGAACCACCTGTTTCATCCCCTGGTGAGTAACCAATGGCACAATGGATTATTATCCCTGGCACACCTGGCAGACTGGGGAGAGTTCGACATAGACATGCGGGACAATGCGATTCTGTTAAACGGTATGACTTACGCAGAAGATTCAATGAAAGGGTGGCTGAACCTGTTTAAGGGTCAATCTCAGATCAGACTGGAGGCGCCAGCATATGTGCCCTCGAATGCCATTGAGTTCATGGCGATGGGAATCAGCAACAAAAATTTATTCATCAACGAGTTTAAAAGGGAGCTCAAAAAAAGAGGAGAGTTCCAGCTTTTTCAGATTGCCGATGACAGGCATAAAAAAATTCTTGGTGAGAGTGCCCTGGAAGACTTACTGGACCTTGTAAAGGATGAAATTGTATGGTTTACATATGCAGACAACACCCAGGGGAATTACCATGAAGTTACAATGTTTCAGGTACGAAGTCGTTCGGAGGCAGAGGAGAGGCTTACTCGGTGGGTTGGTCTGTTTGCAAATGAAATGGGAAAAAATTCAGATGCCTATACGTCAAGTTATGTGCTGGATGATGATGCGAAGTTTACCATTTATCAATTTCCGAAGCCTGTATATGACAGGGGGATAGCCGCCAGGTTCATAAAATCATATTTTGCATTTTATGACAATTATTTGATATTCAGCGATTCTAAGGAAGCAATTTCAAGAACGATTTATCAGAATGTGCTTCAAAAGACCCTTAAAAATGAACGCTACTTTGAACAGATAAACCAGCTGTTATCTTCGAAGGCAAATCTTACTTATTTTATGAGACCCGAACAATATCTCGCCAGGCAGAGCCATATGTTAACCTCACCGGTGGCAAGAGCAACCGACAGCATGTTGGTTGCAATCAGGAAGGTTCCGGGGGTCATTGTACAGTTTGCCAATGAGGGAGAGATGTTTTATTCCAATATCAGTCTTAATTACAGCTCTTTTGTAAAGGAGAAAGCACTTACTGAATGGGAGAGTCTCCTCGACTCTACGGCGATCACCAAACCGCACCTTGTTACCAACCATTACACATCGGAAAAGGAGATTCTGGTCCAGGATGCAAAGAACTCCCTTTACCTGGTAAATCAAGCCGGCAGGGTCTTGTGGAAAATCAGATTGGATGGCCCTGTAATGAGTGAAATCTACCAGGTGGATTATTATAACAACGGAAAACTGCAATATATTTTCAACACTGAGAAAGGTATTCACCTGCTCGACAGGGAAGGGAATTATGTTGAACGCTACCCGGTTAAATTAAGGGCCGATGCAACCAATGGCATCGCATTGTTTGACTATGATAAGAGGAGGGAATACAGGGTATTTGTTGCCTGCGATGACAGAAGGGTCTATGCCTATGACCTTGAAGGAAGTATTGTTCAGGGCTGGACCTTTAAAAGAACGGAAGATATTGTGCATAAACCGGTCCAGCATTTCAGAATCGGGGATAAAGACTTTATCGTATTTTCAGATGCCATTAGAACCTATATGCTGGACAGAACCGGAAAGGAGAGAATAAAAATGAGGGATGAGATAGTTGTTTCTGAGAATAACTTACTTTATCTCGACATGAATATATCGGGAGGTGGTCCTAGATTTGTTACAACAGATACACGAGGAAATGTAATTGGGATAAGCACAGAAGGAACCAGTGAGATAATTCTTAAATATGATGCAACTCCCGGTCACTATTTTCGTATAAAGGACCTGAACAGGGATGGAAATCCGGAGTTTATTTTTGCTGATGAAAATGATCTGGAAGTAATAGATATACTGGGTAAAAAACTTTTTTCTTTTAATATGAAAAGCAGAATTAGTACCTTACCGGATATATACCAGTTTAGTTCAACGGACCTTAAGATTGGACTGACAGATGCCGGTCGGAACCTGATTTACCTGCTAAATGCTGATGGTACCGTATACGAAGGCTTTCCTCTTGAAGGAAATACAAGGTACAGTATCGGTTATTTTGCACGTTCTGACAGCAGATTCAACCTGATTGTTGGTGGTCAGAACGGATTTTTATATAATTACTCAATCGAATAACGTATGAATCTGAACCGATTAAAAATATTGACTTTTGGGTCCATTATGGTCATCATGACCTGGTCTTGTGAGGGGTATCTTGAACAATTTAATATGAGTAAGTTATCCGCCGAGATGGAAATAGAACCCAATCTGGCTCTCCCTCTGGCCTATGGAAGTTTCAGCCTGCTGGATGTACTGGAATCACTTGATTCAACAGGATTTGTGGAACAAACCGAAGACGGTCTGCTTTATATCTATTATACAGATACTGCCTATTCCGTGAATGCAGCAGAACTGATAACGCTGCCGAATAAATTTGCCACGGAAATTTATATCCAATCTGATGTTGAGATCCCAATTTGGCTCGCCTTGGGTGAAGGGGAAGTCTATACCTTCACGAAAACTGACATGATGGATTTTGTGATTGACCCGGGGGACCAGATTGACAGCTTATATCTCAGAGAAGGAGATCTGAATATAAACGTATTCAGTGAGTTTAAGCATGCTGGTGAACTTACCATTTCAAGCAGCCAGATTATAGACCCCAACGGCGACACACTGAATGAAAAATTTGTCATCAGTGAAGTGGATGGGAGTTATACAGCCGTTGAAAATTATGATATGACTGGTTATAAACTGGATATAGACCAGGTAGATAGTGTTGCTTCTGTACGAATCAATTTTGCACTCGAACTTACCAAATCATCTGCCGGAATAGGGGTGGATGAGGAATGTGGAATAACCATTGATTTTGAAAATATGGTATTCAGTCATATTTTCGGCCAGATTTCAGAAAGAGAGGTGATTAATGTAAGTCAGTCCATGGACATTGGTTTTTATGATGCTGTATCGGAAATTCTGAATGTTTATTTCAAGGATCCCCAATTCAATTTTACTGTGGAAAACTCTTATGGAGTGCCGGTAAACCTCAATCTTAGCAACGTTCGGGCCAGGTCCTCACAGGATGGACTGTTCTATGACCTTACATTTGAACCCGGAATCATGCCATTCAATGTACTGGCCCCGGAAATTGATCAGTTAGGTGAAACAGTTACGACCACCCTTTTTATCAATAATGAAACAAGTAATATTGGGGAGATTATTTCCAGGGCCCCGGACATGATAAATTTCGAGGTTATTGCAGGAACTGGCGACGGTTCGGGAACCGGTCAGCAGAATTTCGTGCTGGATACCAGTAAGCTGATCGTTAAGGCAGAACTGGTCCTGCCCATGTGGCTCAGAACGGATGGTTATACATTGCAGGATACTATGGACATGGACCTGGAAGGAATGCTTGGCAACCTCTCCTTTGTTAAAGATGCAAGTATCCGCCTGACAACCTTGAACGAGTGGCCGCTGGGAGTCGATATGCAGGTCTATTTCATGGATGCAGATTACAATGTACTTGACACACTGTTTAAAGAGGAAAATATATTTCTGTTGGCTGCACCAGTGGATATGAACGGGGAACTGGACAATTCACAACTGGTGGAAAACATTAATGAGGTGGCATATAGCGGTGATGAATTGTTGAACCTTGACGGAACGAAATATGTTAAGATAAAAGCACATGCGACTACCACGAATAACGGGGAAGAATTCGTTAAGTTTTTCAGTCATTACCTGCTCAACTACAGGATGTCTATTGACGCACAGTTCCACTTGAATCCTTCAGAATTAAGTGGTGGAGAACAACAGTAATACATAACATTAGATTAATGATCTATGAAGAGCCTAAATAGAATTCTAATCACAAGCAGTATATTTTTAGGAGTATTTTTAATCGGCATCAACGGCCAGATTCCCAACGCCATGTATTTCATGCCAGGTGTACCGCAATCAAACAGGATCAACCCGGCCATACAACCAGGATGTAATTTTTATCTTGGGTTACCCGGGGTGTCTCCTTTACGGTTTCAAGTGAGCTCAAGCTCGTTGGCCTTCAATGATATTGTATATTACAATGAATCGATTGATTCTTTGATCACCCCTTTTCATCCCCTGGGGGATAAAGCGGGATTTCTGGAGAACCTGGAGGAAGTGAATTACATGATGACGAGCCTTGGAACTTCGGTTGCTTCGTTTGGATTCAGGGCAGGGAATAATTTCTTTTCCGTGGATGTAACGCCCAGGTTCGACGGAAAAATTTATTATCCCAAAGGTATTTTCGAATTGATGTTTAACGGGGCCGAAGATGGTTCACTGATATCACTCGGGGGAGTAGGAGCCGATATAAATCTGTTTACTGAAGCTGCTCTGGGCTGGTCCAGGAGAGACATTCTGATCCCCAATCTTGATTTTGGTATTCGCGGAAAGTTATTGTTTGGAATAGCGAACCTCTCCACCTTTAATTC
>JBBDIE010000085.1:26877-28124 GCA_040880545.1 Bacteroidales bacterium
GGAGGAATCAAATGGAAAAACACAATGGAAGGGGCCTTTGATTTTGAATATGATTTTGAGGGCATCGAAGTCAACCCGTTTACCGGAGTTGACACCACGTTTATAAGAGAACTTCAGGATTCATTGATGAATGCAATTTCATTCGTTACGGGCAATCCATATTTTTCAAGACTGAATACTAAACTGTTTGTGGGAGTCTCTTACTATCCGCTTGAAAAAATTGGGATTGGATTGTTGTCCCGTACCGATTTTCTGAATGAGAGCATATCACAGCAATTCACAGGTACGGTAAATATGACTACGGGCAAATTTATTAACCTGTCGGTTAGCTATTCCTACTTGTCGAGAACTTTTAACAATCTTGGGGCCGGCCTTTCACTCAATGTGGGGCCATTCAATATGTACATGATTTCCGACAATATTATCAGCGGAGCATTAAGACCGCTGGAGACGCGTTCTGTAAACCTCTGGTTTGGAATGAACCTTACTTTTGGATGGAAACGAGTCGCAGGAAAAGCAAAAGCATTTGATCTTCCGTTGATATTGTAATGGTCAGCAACCTCCCTGTACCCGTTTCTTTGCTGTGGTTTTTCTGACAGGAGGTTTTGGTGCAGCAAGAATACTCTGTTCTGTACCGGTTTCGGATGCATCACCTCCAAGAGCCTGGCTGGCACCTTTTCTGAAATTGTACTTTGCCAACTCTTCATTCGGACTTGTTGAAGACGGGGCAGTAGGATTCATGATTGTTTCTGCCCAGTAATTCAACCCACCCATCAATACATAATTGTTTTCGTAACCCTTCATCCGCGTTAATAACCATGCCTGGGATGAATGTACTGTACCATTTGAGTAAAACACATTGGTATAGTCCGACTGGTTAAGGATATATGCATATTCCTCTGAAAGCAGCCTGGAAAGAGGGATGTTTACTGCACCCGGAAGACTGAATTTTTCAAATTCTTCGGGAGTTCTGACATCAATCAGTTGTAAAAACGGATCCTGCTGAATAATTCTGTCGGCCACCACATCAGGAGATACAAATTGAACACTGCTGTTAACCTCTTCAAGCAATTCAGCAGAGGAGAGAACCTTTGGTTTGTTTGTTTTTACCGGGGCAAATGCCAGGATAAAGGCAATGGGGATGTAAATGATTGCAAGTAGTACTCTTGTGTTTTTCATGATTCAAATTATTTAGTGTCTGTCCATAATGTCCGATATACTCATGAATAGTTTATTTTCAGCGGTAT
>JBBDIE010000086.1:0-4368 GCA_040880545.1 Bacteroidales bacterium
TCCATAAACTGTCTGGTCGAATCTAGCTTTCGCCTGGCTTTTTCCATTTGAATCCTGAACTCTTCCTGATCTATCCTGCTTAATTCTTCCCTGATCCTTTCCTGCTCAATACGCATTCTCTCAGGTAATTCCTGCATCATTTTGGCATGCTCTATTTCCATCTCCGAAAACTTCTCTTCCCAGTCTATGGATTGCAATTCTTTATAAGCACGCTCCATCGCTGCTATCATCTCCTGTCTTTGCTTTGAAGTGAGTGTATCCGACTGTAGAATAAGTGTATCAAAAGTATTTGATTCAACTTTCTGTTCAGGCTGTTGTCTTATGTGCCTCTCATGGTTATTTGTAATTCCGGTCTGCATAACAGGCTCACCATGACTTCTCTTGTCAATACTGAACAGGGAAGAGGTAAAACCGGATAATGTTGTTACTATCACAACGCCGGTTATTGCAAAAGCAGTAATATAAAAATGTCTGATACGGATCTTTTTCATCACTTTAATTTTTAAAATTCTCTGAATTCTTGTTAATAAATAGTGTTTGTTATCTCCTGTGGCTGCCGGAGCCAAGGTTGAGAGGTTACCTTGTATAAGGGAAAGATTAAACAGAGCCCGGGCATAGGTGGTGCGTGAATTGCTGTACCCTATTACTTTGTCATCACAAAATTTTTCTCTTTCAATACTGATAGTTTTGGAAAGGAACCATACAAAGGGGTTAAAGAAAAAGATGATTTCAAGAAGATGTTGAATAAGTGTTACTAAGAAATCCATCCGTTTCAGGTGTATCAGTTCATGCATAAGAATAACTTCTGCTTCGGCAAATGAGAGATGGGTCATCATCCCTGCAGGAACAATAATTACGGGCCTGAAAAATCCGAAAAGGGCAGGGGACCCCACACGTTTTGAAGCCCTGAGCCTGACATTTTTCTGTATTCCCAACTGCTGCCTGGCAAGTTTCAGTAGTTCTGCAAGAGCCGGATCGGCAGATGAACCGTACCTAACCACACTGTTCAGTTGAATCAGTGAGAAAATCAACCGTATGGTAAAAAACAGGATCCCGAAAAAATATAGTTTCAGGGCCAAGGGGACCAGGTTGACTGCCTGTGGTACCCCATTTGTAAATTCCGGGAAAAAAGATCCAGGATATTTACCAACCGGTTCCATCTTGAGGGGCACTGGCATTTCTGGACGATACAACATCAAAAACAGGCTCACAGATAATATTAAGTAAAGTAGTAAGGTTGAAATTGACAAATAATACCTGGTTCCGGAATATTCGTCCCTAAGTAAAAAATGTATTGCTTTTAGTACAATATATAATAGGGCTCCTGTCCATATTGAATAGAACAATGTTAACAGGAGTGCTGAGGCTAAATCACCCGTTTGCAGTAGAATTTCCATCATTATCTAATTTATCGATGATCGATTTAATCTCCGCCAGTTCTTCATCAGTAGGTTTATAATTACCCAGGGCGTGAACCAGCAAATTGGAAGTTTTACCATCAAATACAGTGTCAATCATGTGAGACAAAAAGTCTTTTTTAACCGTTTCAGGATTGATGGATGAGGTGTAAATATGGCTCCGGGCAGATTCGTTCCTTGACAAAATCCCTTTCTCTAACATCAATTGCATCATTTTCAAGGTATTCGTGTAGCCTACACGCCGCCCTTTATTTAATTTTTCATTTACATGCCGTACCGTTGATGGGCCGTCATTCCATAAAATGGTAAGTATCGCCAGCTCTGAATCTGTTGGTTTCATGTTATACGAATAGTTTCGTACAAAAATATACGATAACTTTCGTATTAGCAAATATCTTTACGAAACATTTCGTAATTTAACAATAATTAACAGTTCAGAATAGATTCACCGAAATACAACCGTCTCAAAGACAAACAATTCTGATTCTTTCCAACTGTTTTTGCATAGCCCAAGTTTATTTTCCGCACAGCATTCAAGAAATTGAATAACAGACCAGTTATTTTCCAGCGCAACCTGGGGAAGTAGCGTTGCACGCAATATCCCGTTGATCATATAAATACCGTGTTTACCGATAATAATATCATCCGGATTTTCAATCCTGATACGTGGGGAAAGTACAGAGATCTCCACTTCCAGGTTTTTCAATTCTGAATGGCTGACTGATTTAAACCGGTTGTCTTCGCATATTGCCTCGACAGACATTTGGTGTACATTTTCATACAGGGGTTTGCTTTCTGAGAATGTACCAATGCATCCCCGCAGTTTGTGTTTCACATATACCGTCACAAAAGCGCCCATCCTGCTTTCCAATGCCATGTCAATTTCAAAGCTTTCAGGCAGTCTGCTTCTTTTACCGGTTATTAAATAATCCTGTATCGACCACTCGGCGATACTTAACAATGTGTTTTTATGTTTCCCGGTAAGTTCCATGATTCAGCCGGATGTATGAAACATAACCGATACATAATCGACCACTTCAGCGGAGGGGTGAACTTCCCCGGAATGTCCTCTGGCAAGAAGAATTGCCTGATAATCTTCATCTTCTAACGCAGCATAGGCCATCAGGGTCATAATAGGTCCGTACCCGCATACCGATACTTGATGCTTCAATACTTGCTCTTCCACGCCCCTGGTATCTTTCATCAGAATTTTGTCAAGTACGTATTGATCCTGCTTGTAACCTTCATCTGGTGACAGAAAATGTGAAAAGTCGCTTGAGGCAATTATCAGTACCCTACGTCCGATCTTCACAACTGCCTGATGCAGTGATTTACCAAGCATTATGGCCGTATTGCTATCCTGGTTATTCATGCATACCGGCAGGATCTTAGGTGGTACATCTCTGAAAAAATATTGGATAAAAGGGATAATCACCTCTGCAGCGTGTTCATTTTCCTGTGCGCCGGGATCAAAAGGGAAAGGTAGTTCATGGGCCAGTTCCTGATCCAGTGAAAGACTACCTGCTGCATTCATCCATGCTTTATGGGGGTCAAGAGTTACATCATCACCGGTGCCTCGGTGGTTTGGATTTACGATGATGAAAGTGTCCGGCACTTCCCGTTCCCGGATGAGGTAACGAAAAAACGGGATAGTCTGGTAACCGCTGTATGCATGGCCCGCATGGGGCAGTATCGCACCGATGGGTGTTCCCTGGATACCTGGCGGGTCGGCATAGGAGGTACGTCCTTCAATTTCATGTAATAATTGAAATATTGCGTTTCTGGTATCCGGATAAAATCTTCCTTCAACGGAGGGTTTTCTAATCATTGTTTCTGAATTTTCCATGAATTTCAGTGCCGCATGAGGAACAACGGTTACCAGTCATTCCTGTAATAGTTGTGTGATAATAATTTCGCGAAATCAACATCTTATCACATCCGGGACAATAAGTGTTTGTGTCGAATTCCTCACCTGTATTCCCGATATAAACAAAATCAAGTTCCTCCCTGGCTATTTCCCGTAACTCCTGAAGAATGGTTAACGGGGTGGGGGGGAGCTTCATTTTATAGCCGGGAAAATACCTGGACAAATGGAGTACCTGACTCCTGCCTGCAATTTTTCCCAGGAATTCTGCCAATTTTCTGAATTCCTTCGGATCATCATTCAGCCCCGGTATGACAAGATAGGTAATCTCTATCAGTTTATGGCTTTTAAGGATAGTCTCAATTGTTTGTAATACAGGTTTTAATGTTGCACCGGTAATTTTTTTATAAAACGTATTACTGTAGGATTTCAGATCGACATTAAATGCATCAATATAAGGCAGTAGCCTTTTCAAAGGTTCCTGCATAATATAACCATTGGTAACCATCACACATTCTGTTCCGCCAGGCTGAAACCTGGTGGCAAAATCGTATATAAATTCATAAAATACAATGGGTTCATTATAGGTAAATGCCAGTAGTTGAATCGATTTATTCCTGATCATGGCAGCTAGTTCTTTCTGCGTATAACTGTTCGTCTGTTCTGCTGATATTCCAATACACTGAGAAATATTCTGATTCTGACAATTCGTGCAATGCATATTGCAGCCCACCGACCCGATGGAAAGTATATTTTCACCCGGATAAAAATGGTAAAGTGGTTTTTTTTCCACCGGATCAACTGCAATTGCCGATAGTTTACCATAATTGTTGCTGATCAGCATTCCGTTCTGATAACTTCTTACCCTGCAAAGCCCGGGTTTCCCTTCAGAAATAATACATTGATGGGGGCAGAGGTTACATCTTACCGAATTTTCAGACAATTTGTGATAATAACCGGCTTCTTGCATACTACGAAAGTTACAACATTTTTAAAGATGTAGTAATTAGTCAGAAAGAAACACCATAATATGTTATCTTCCTTAATAAGAAAGCGTTAAGATTAAATAGAGTCTGTCAATTAAGT
>JBBDIE010000087.1:0-4306 GCA_040880545.1 Bacteroidales bacterium
CTCTGTGGTTAAAAAAAAGGCCCTCACGATGAAAACAGCGTCCAACCTCCAACGTCCTATTTCTTCACCACCCTATAATTCCGGAACTCCCCCAATCTCCTTCCCCCCAACACCCTCTTCTCAATCCACGAAATAACTCTGTACTTCAACTTATCATGCTTCATTTTTATCGGGATCCTGCTCTCTGCCGGACCGGAATAACGCAGCTGGTCCTTCCAGTCGAACCTCGACAACCACGGTTCCAGTACCGCCGGGTGTGTACCGCTGAATTTTGTCAGCTTACTGATATTTCCGTAATCGAAATATTTTGGGTATTTCTTTGCTTTGATCTTCTTTTCCACCGAATCACTGCCTTCATGATTCGCGGTAAAGGCTTTGATTTTATTCTGCATGACCCTCGGAGGCCGTACCCATCCATAATGATAAATCCATGCATCCACCTCTGCTACGGTGAGTTTGAATGTGTTTACCTGCTGCCGGTAGTTCAGCCCGTCAAAGCCGGGGATCCTGCGAAATGACTGTGCCGATTCCCAGGAGTGGATCTGCGGATCATTGCGGATAATACGGATTTCCTTACGATACCAGCAATGTGTATCCTGCATATGTTCGTAGTCACCCCAGAAGTGGTGGTATTTAAACAACAATCCCTCCACATCCTCCTGATCCATCAGTTCCTCGCATCGTTTACGAATTATGGGAAGATACTTTTCATGCACCAGCTCATCCGACTGCAGATAGAATAGCCAATCGCCGCTGCAATGATCTTTGGCGATGTCGGTCTGGTGGGCATGCTCCATTCCCCGGGGGTATTTCCCGATATCCCACTCCGTATCCACGATCCTGATCTTTTTACTTCCGATAGCCGCAATTTCCGACCGGGTCGTGTCATCTTCATCGCTGTCACCCAGGGCCACAATAAACTCATCTACGATGGGCAGGATCGATTCAATTGCGTACCGCATCGGGTAATATAGCTTGTGGGCATTTTTGCCCATAGTGAATCCGCTGATTTTCATAAATAATTAAAATGACTGCATTGCGTGTAACTTCTGGTAAACTCCGTCTCGCTTCTTTACAAGTTCATCATGCCTGCCCATTTCAACGATCATCCCGTCATCCAGCACAACAATCAGGTCGGCATTCTTGATGGTCGACAAACGATGGGCAATGACAATGGAAGTGCGGTTTTTCATCAGGTTCTCGATGGCATCCTGTACCACCCGCTCACTCTCCGTATCCAACGATGAGGTGGCCTCATCTAAAATCAAAATAGGTGGATTGGCCATCACTGCCCTGGCAATACTGATCCGCTGCTTTTGCCCTCCCGAAAGTTTATTACCGCCATCACCCACTCCCTCTTCCATACCATCGGGTGTATCATCTATGAACTCAGTGGCATTGGCCACCCTGGCCGCTTCCTGTACGATTGCCGGATCGGGATTGTCGGTTCCGAAAGATATATTGTTGTAAAAGCTATCGTTGAACAGGATCGATTCCTGGGATACAATTCCCATCAGGTTCCTCAAATCCTTGATCTTATATTCCTTGAGCGAGATGCCATCCAGCAGTATCTCCCCATGCACGGGATCCATGAATCGCGGTAGCAGATCTACCAGGGTCGACTTCCCGGCGCCCGACTTCCCCACAAGGGCGATCAGCTGCCCCTTTTTAATAGTCAGGTTAACATTCTTCAGCACATCTTCTTCCTCGTACCTGAATGTAACGTTCCTGAACTCTATGGTATCCCTGAAATCATCCACTGGTTTAGGATCCGCCACCTCAACAATCCGCTCATCGGCATCCATCAGCTCATCAACACGATCCACCGATGCCATCCCCTTCTGAATGGAAAAATAGGCATTGGTAAAATTCTTTACCGGTGTGATCACCTGGCTGAATACCACGAGGAAAAATATCAGGCTCTCGGAGGTCATCTGGTTCTGATCCGCCAGCACCATCCACCCGCCATACGACATCAGCATCATCAGGACGATGGTTCCCATAAATTCACTCAGGGGAGCTGCCATCTGCCTTCTCCTCATCACCCGCTTCATCAACCTGGCAAAGCGGTTATTTGCCCCTTCAAATTTCACCTCCATCTTCTTCTCACCATTGAATCCTTTGATGATACGAAGTCCGGTAAGTGTCTCTTCGATGACCGACATCACCTCTCCCAGCCTTTGCTGACCACGGTACGATTTTTTACGGAGGTTCCTGGCGATCCGTCCGATGAGTAGTCCTGAAACCGGCAGGATCAGCAGTACAAAGATGGTCAGCTGCCAGTTGGTGGCCACCAGGAAGGAGAGGTAAATCACAATGGTAAGCGGATCCCGGAACACCATCTGCAGGGAACTCATGATCGAGGTTTCGATCTCCTGCACATCATTGGAAATACGTGCCATCACATCCCCCTTCTTTGCCTCGCTGTAATAGGAGAGCGGCAGCCGGATCAGCTTACTGTAAATCTCTCCGCGAATATCACGAACCGTATATGCTCGTACAGGGGCCAGACAGTAGTTGGCCAGGTAGAGAAATCCGTTTTTCAATAAACTGAATATCACCACGATCACGCTAACAACGATCATGGAGAACGGCTTTCCGTGTTCAATCATCACCTGGCTCATCAGGTAATTCATGGTATGGAAAAAATAGGAAGTTTTCAGCTCAAATTCCCTGGGTTCGGTGACCATCGGCTGGTTGTCGAACAACACCTGTAAAAAAGGGATGATCATGGCAAAGGAGAACAATGCAAAGAATGCTCCCAGCACATTGTAAACCACATTCTGTATCACGCTCCACTTATATGGAACCAGGTACCGAAATAGTTTGAAAAATCGATTCATGCATTCAACGGACTAAATCCCTGTGTAGTTCATCGGACTGATACGTTTCAATTCGTCCTTCACCTCTTTACTAACTTCTAACGTCTCAATAAAGTTGCCGATTGCCTCTTTCGTGATCTTTGTGTTTTTCCTTGTAAGTTCCAGCAGTGCTTCGTAGGGATTAGGATAACCTTCACGTCGCAATATGGTCTGAATGGCCTCAGCAACCACCGCCCAGTTGTTCTCCAGATCCGCTTCAATTGCATCCTTATTTACCAGCAGCTTCTTTAATCCCTTGAGGATGGAGCTCATGGCAATCAATGAATGGGCAAAGGGCACGCCAATGTTCCTGAGTACCGTTGAATCGGTCAGGTCTCTTTGTAGTCTCGATACCGGCAGGTTGGAGGCCAGGTGTTCGAACAATGCATTGGCTACTCCCAGGTTCCCCTCCGCGTTCTCAAAATCAATGGGGTTCACTTTGTGGGGCATGGCCGATGATCCAACCTCTCCCTTTGTGATCTTCTGCTTGAAGTAATCCATCGAAATGTATGTCCAGATATCCCTGGAGAAATCGATAAAGATGGTATTAATACGAGACATGGCATGAAACATGGCTGCCAGGTTATCGTAATGCTCAATCTGGGTAGTGGGCCACGATCTTTTCAACCCGAAGGCGTTACTCAATAATTCCTCCCCGAATTCAAACCAGTCGATCTCAGGGTAAGCCACTTTGTGTGCATTCATATTGCCCGTTGCACCCCCGAATTTCGCAGGTATGGCAATCTCCTCCAAACGGGTGATCTGCTCGTCCAGCCGGGAGGTAAACACCCGTAACTCCTTGCCCAGCCGTGTGGGCGAGGCAGGCTGGCCATGGGTCCTTGCCAGCATCGGGATCTCCCACCATTCCCCCGATAACTTCTCGATCTCCTTAATCACAGCTTCAACCATGGGGTAATACTCCTTATCAAGGGCATGTTTGAATGACATCGGAACCGCCGTGTTATTGATATCCTGGGATGTTAGCCCAAAATGTATGAATTCCACAAACTGGTCGAGTTCCAATACTTTGAACTGCTCCTTCAGGTAATACTCCACGGCCTTCACATCATGGTTCGTAACCGCTTCAATCTCCTTTACCCTGAGCGCTTCCCCCGGGGTGAAGTCCTGGTATACTTTCCTCAACAACTCAAATTTATCCTCCGGGAACGCCGATAATTGCTTAATACCCGTATTTACCAGTGCTATAAAATACTCAACCTCAACATGAAGCCTGTACCTGATCAGTGCATATTCGGAAAAATAGGACTCAAGATTACTTACTTTCGACCTGTATCGCCCGTCCACCGGCGATATGGCCATTAATGTGTGTATACTCATATTTTGCAGTTAAATTACAAATTTAACGGAATTTTCTTAGAAAGTCAGAGAAGTTACTGACGCAACGGAAGAGGGTGCTGGTAATTCAGGGAATCATGGAAGAAGAT
>JBBDIE010000088.1:0-27264 GCA_040880545.1 Bacteroidales bacterium
TCGAATTTCTAAAGAAGCATAGCTTCTAAGAAATTCGGGACTGAGCTAAGCTCCCGTTGTTTTGCTGTAAGAAACTCCGCCCACGGGGTTGTGAAAATGTATACATGCTCCCGAAAGCGGATGCAAATATATATTCTATTTTTTAAATTCCCAAGCGGAATCTTAGGTTATATTATTTACCCGCCAACTTTCGTAAGGAGGTCCTCAATTCTGCGTTCCACAACGGGAAATTCGGGAAGCGGCTCGCTGGGCACAGGCTCGTACCAGAAGGTGGCGCTGCTCCAGTCATCCCGACGCTCGTACAGGGCATCTCCCCCTGCCTGGGCGCTCTCCCAGTCATAACCGATCTGCTGGATCGTAACCCGGCACTCCTCCTTCCAGTAAATGGGGTCGTTGATGTGCCAGCGGTACATGGATACATGACCGTCCCTGTTCCAACTGCACCCGTGGTACAGGTACGGGGTTTCCTGCATGCCGTACGACAAACCAACATAATCCTCACTGCCGGTACCACAAATGGTCGGGAATTCGGTATCTCCATCCATGTAGAACTTGATCTCTCCCTCTCCCCACCATTTATCTTCCAGTGTACGAATTCCCAATACGGCGCCAACAAACCTCCCCTTCCCTCTTCGGGTGGGCAGTATCTCAAAATCCTCCTTCAGAATCGTGGGATTGTCGCGCAGAAAGCATACGTGCAGCCTTCCCGCATCCTTTGGATGGTTGTCGCCAATAGTGTAATCCACCTGGTAGAATATGGTAATTCCCTCGTCTCCATCATTGGTGAGTGTGATCTTCCCGTTCTTCTCAAACGGCATGGGAAGCCAGAAATTGAACGCTGCATTAATCCCGGTGGAGTGAACTGCCGATTGGTATGCACTGTACCTGGCATTGGCCGAACCCATGAAATCACCCAACGGACATTCAATACTCGGATGCTCCTGGCCGTCCCAGTAAGCCCGTATTACCATGCTCCTGAGCGCGATCTGCCTGTCCTTAAATCCACCTGTCATCCAGATGTGCCTGATGGTACCGGGTCCCTTGATGTCACATAAGGTAACGGTATCTCCCGGTGCAATATTCTTAGCGGGGAAACCCTTGCGCCCCACCCCCAGGTTGCTGGCAGTTGTTCCTCCCTGACCGGGCTCCCCCGTAGGGTTTTCAAAGGAGATCGATCTTGATTCCATGGAAGTACCCAGATCATACAAAAGGTCCCTGTCGCCTGTACGGTTGCAAGAACAGCCTCCTGCCAGGGCCAAAAAACCTGTAACTATAGTAAGTACGCTGATTTGAATGAAGATTACTGAAATTTTCATAAGGCATAAAATTTTGTCATAAGTTACATAAAATCAGAATTCAAACAAAAGAAAGTTTTGTATCTTTCTTTCATAAACCAGAAACCCAATGATCATGAAAAATGTGCTGTCAACCTTGTGCAAATCCGGATTGTTTCTCCTGTTCACTCTTTCCTTCTCATGTAAAAGCGATCCGCCGGAAGCCTCAGTAACCATTGAAGTAGATTCGGTCTATTTCGCCATGAACCCCATGGATATCGATTTTGACTCATCAGAATTGAAACTTATCATGAAATCTGTAGGTGAACAGGTGGAGTCTTACAGGGCATACCGGGAGATTCCGCTGCCCAACCAGGTAATGCCGGCACTACATTTCAATCCACTACCGGTCGGCTTCAAGGTTCCCCCTGAAACGGGACCTGTGCAGTGGCAGATACCTGCGGATATTGAAAAACCGGCACAAGAACATGACCTGGCATTTATGTCCATCCCCGAACTTGCCTCGCTCCTCCGGTCGGGACAGGTAACCTCCCGGGAACTGACTGAACTGTATCTTCAGCGGCTCCGGGAAAACGACCCAAAATTGCACTGTGTGATAAGTCTTACTGAAGAATATGCACTCGATCGTGCCGCAAAAATGGATGAGGAGATGGCTACAGGAGAGGACCGTGGCATTTTACACGGGATACCCTACGGCATCAAAGATCTTTTTGCCTTCCCGGGCTACCGGACCACCTGGGGTGCCGGGGCATATACCGACCAGGTTATCGACACCAAAGCGGGTGTGATAGAAAAACTGGAAGATGCCGGTGCGGTACTAATTGCCAAACTGACCCTGGGTGCCCTGGCCATGGGCGATGTGTGGTATGCCGACACAACCAGAAACCCCTGGAACCTCAACCAGGGATCCAGCGGATCCTCGGCGGGTTCAGCCGCAGCAACCGCTGCCGGACTGGTTCCCTTTGCCATTGGTACAGAGACCTATGGTTCGATCATTTCCCCCTCAACCCGTTGCGGTGTTACGGGCCTGAGGCCCACCTACGGCAGGGTAACACGTGCCGGGGCCATGGCCCTGAGCTGGAGTATGGACAAGGTGGGACCGATCTGTCGCAGCGCTGAAGATTGTGCCATTGTATTCGATGCCATCAGGGGAACTGATGAAAACGATCCCACACTCTTTGAGACAGGCTTCGACTACAAACAGGTAAACCTTTCAGAACTGCGTATCGGGTACTTCAAAAATGCTTTTGAGGAATCATATAACTTTCAGAAGGAGGACAATGAGACATTACGGGTTCTTAGAAAACTAGGCGCCAAACTCGTACCTGTGGATCTCGATGTTGAACTGCCGGTGGATGCCATGGTGAATCTCCTGATGGCAGAGGCCGCTGCTGCATTTGATGAATTAACCAGGAGCAACCGGGATACTTTGCTTGTACGGCAGGGTGAATATGCATGGCCGGCACTCTTCAGGGCTGCACGATTCATGCCAGCCGTGGAATATATCCAGGCCAACCGGCTCCGGACATTGCTCATTGAGCAGTATAATTTGCTGCTCCGGGATTTCGATGTGATTATTACCCCCACATTTGAAGGGACACAGCTTCCTGCTACTAATATGACCGGACATCCGGTAGTGGTTGTTCCCAATGGTGAAACTGATAATGGCAGCCGCACAACCATCTGTTTCCTGGGAAACCTGTTCGATGAAGCCACCATCCTTGCGGTGGCTAAAGCATACCAGGATGCCACCGGTTTTGACGAAAAAAGGCCCCCGTTGTTCTCCGGAGGCCAGGAACAGGTAATACCCGCTAACTGAGCCGGAATACTGCTATTAAAATCCAGAAACAAAGCATGCCTTGTCTCTTCATCGTTTAGATAAGAGGTAATCTACACTGTACTTGCCCGATCCATATACCATCAGGGCAAACAGCATGAGGAAGTAATACAACAGGATCTCATAACCATTGTCGGCAGCAGCAAATCCGTTACCCCAATGTACCGTAATGATTGCTATGAACATCACAAACATCATCGGAATGGCAATGATCCGGGTACCCAGTCCCAGTGCCAGTAAAACCACACCCAGCACTTCTGTAAGCATTACCAACAATGCCAGGATAAACGGAACCGGGAAATTCATACTGCCAAACCAGTCGGCTGTACCCTGCAACCCCGTTAATTTCATCAGGGCAGGATTAAAAAAAGCAATTACCAGGATGATTCTGAAAAATAACAATGGCAAGTCATTCCAATTGCTCACTGTCGCTGAAAATTTCTGATACAAATTTTTCATAATTCAAAATTTAAGATTGGTTGTAAAATCGATATTATTCTCATTTCTCCAAAAAACATTTCACATGGGGTGAATATGGATCTCAGAAACCTTTTTTCTGCATCATGGTAATATAGCTATTGGTTCAATAAGTTATTTGGTTTGGACGAGCAAAGCAGATAGTCCTTACAGCGTTATAAGAAAATCTATGATCTTATTTTCAGCTCCTCGTTCAGGGAACTTTCAATGACAGCTTTAGTTTCTTCAGGAATTTTATGCCCACAGGTATCTTTTATGCATTCCTTTCGATATGCCGACACCAGGTGATTCAACTTGTTTATCTGTTTAGCATAACTGCGGCAAAGATGGCAGGTCAGCAGATGCATACGCATCCCCATTCTTTCCTGAAAACTTAATCGTGTGTCTTTTGATTTAGAAATAAGGAATCCTGCTTCATCACAGCTGATCATGTTTTTACTAAAAAAGCCTTTGTGTTTAAAAGTAGTTTTCTCTGTCATACTATTTCCAGTTAAGTTCAATACAATTTCTGAGGTGGAGCCTTGCCCTGTGCATCATAACCCAGAAATTGGACGGAGTTATATCCAGCTCCTTACAAATTTCTTCTGTCGGTGCTTCATCAATCATTTTCATAATAAAAACAGCCGACATATTGTCAGGTAACCCGGCGATACATTTTTCAAGGATCAGGCGCAGTTCATTGTTCTCCACCTCCCCTTCCGGCATCAAAGATTTTGAATGGGGGCCGCGCTCCTCTTGCCAGTGTCCACCATGCTCTCCGTTACCTGAAAGTGCTTCTTTATTCTCCTGCATCGGCGACTCCTTCGCCGTTTTTTTCTTCCGGTAAATATCGATGATCTTACGTTTCAGGATGGAAGTGAGCCAGGTCTTTTCAGTACTGTTTCCCTGAAACTGTTCCCTGGCCCTCAGGGCAGAAAGAAATGTATCCTGTACGGCATCAGCGGCCAGTTCCGGATCGGATAACCGCACAATTGCATAATTAAACAGGTAATCTGCATACCGATCCATCCAGGAATGTGCATCCAGTGTATGTTTCTTATCCTTTTTCAAATGATTTATTCAGGTTTCAAATAAATTTCTTTCAAACAGGCAGCATATCCTGCTCGTCTGAAACAGGATGCGTCAGATAAATATCAGAAACGAAAGGATAGGCTGTACCCGAATCAGGTAACCCCGAACCAACTCGGTACACCAATTCAATACACAACCAGCAACAAATAAACACCCAAAGTTCCTACCCTCTTCTTACTCTTCAGCAGCCTCACCTGGCACAGCCACCTCTTTTGGAACGTTTGTCACAGCACCAAAGTCATACACATCAGGCTGGTAGTGAAGCTCAGAGTTCATCACTTCATCCCACGTAGTTTCGCCTCCGGTATATGCGGAGATCCTGCCCATAATGGCGGTGAGTGTGGAAGTTGCCACATTTTCAGCTTCATTGATCGGTTCATTATTTCTGATGGCGTTCACCAGATGAACGTGCTCCTGCACATAGGGTGAATTATATTTGTTTTGGAGTGCTTCTTTCTCCTCATCGGTAGCCGGCCATGGATTATCTGTTTCTCCCACCAGGGTTCCATCATTCAGATGCACACTCCGGGCACAGTCTGTATATCCCTTGGTACCCCTGATAAATTCGGAAACATTATTTTTTGTACCATTCATCTGCCTGCACATGGAATGCATGTGGGTGCCATCTCCATAGGTAAAATCAACAGAGAAATTATCATACTGATCGCCTGTGATCCTGCGCTGTCTCGAACCATATCCCACTGCTTTTACGGGATGGTCATTCTTAAACCAGTTCACCACATCGATGTTATGAACATGCTGTTCCACAATATGGTCGCCCGACAACCACATCCAGTTCACCCAGTTACGCAGCATTGCTTCCATTTCGGACCAGTCCGCATTTGGATTCACGTGCCAGAGTTTGTTCTGATCCCAGTAAGCATATCCTGCCACAAAATCGCCAATGGCGCCTGCCTTGATATATTCGTAAACCTCCAGGTAGTTCCACTGGTGGCGGCGTTGTGTTCCGGCAACAACGCTTAATCCCAGCGTTTCGGCCTGTTTTCCTGCACCAATGATCCGGCGTGCACCAACCGGATCCACAGCAACCGGTTTCTCCATGAAAATATTTTTACGTGCCTTTACTGCTGCCTCAAATTGCATGGGGCGGAAATGGGGCGGAGTGGCCAATATCACATAGTTGATGTCCTCGGCCAATACTTTCTCAAAGGCATCAAATCCGATGAAACACTTCTCATCGGCAATTTCTACTCCTTTGTCGTTTTTTAAGCTTTTTCGGAAATTTTTGATCTTATCTTCAAAGAGATCCGCGATTGCAACAATTTCAACATTGTCACCTGCATTGAGGAAGTCCATGGCTGCACCGGTTCCGCGACCACCACACCCGATCACCCCGGCCCTGATGGGGGTACCGCTATCGGCTTTCAAAGGAGGGGGAACGATAGAAACCTTTACGCCTTTATCGGAACAGGCAGAGGCCAGTCCGGCCACGCCTATAACACCTGCAGCACCAATTGCAGTAGTGCCCAGGAAATTTCTTCTTGATACTGATTTTTTTTCCATTGGATTTATTTAATTAATGTTCATTGAACTCGCATACAACCCTGAAGCCTACATGATAACAATCGGAGTACCACCAAAGGCTCTTGGGTATCTGTGGGTCGGTTTTCAGCCAGCTGTCATGTTTGGTCATGTTCCTGTCGGAAATCCGCAATTCAAGCGCTCCGCTCAGAAACGACCCGCCTCGTATCACACGCTCTGACCCTCCCTCTGATACAACAGGATTTTTCAGTGGCCCCGGAAATTTGCTGTAGGCATCTTCCACATAATAATCTGCACAGAATTCAGCCACATTCCCCAGCATGTGTTTTAAGCCAAACGGATTGGCACGCGCAGTTCGCGGAAGCTGCGACCTTCCCCCTGAATTCAGGGCATAGGTTACATAAGTGTTTATCACCGAAGTATCGGTTCCAATGAGCCTGGCCTTTAATCCAACGCCGGCATAATCCTTTACATCTCCTTCAAAAAAGTAGGTACCTGTGGTTCCACCCCTGGCTGCATATTCCCATTCAGCTTCTGTGGGTAAACGGTATTTTTTTTCTGTAACGAGCGATAACCACTCACAATATTTTTCAGCCGCATAGTGTGTCATTGTAATGGCCGGCCGTTTACCTTTTCCCCATCCCTGGTCCGGGTTACCGTATGGAGGAGTGGCACCCGATAGTCCGTCGATTCCCTCCAGCATTCCCACATCTGTTGTTCTTCCTTCCCCTGAAGTTTGTGCATACCAAGTCAGAAACTCATTCCAACTCACCTCGATCTCACCCATAAAGAACGGATCCAGGCTTACCTCCCTGGCAGGTCGTTCATCCGGCCCTGCAAATTTGTCGTCTTCCGCTGCGCCCATGGTAAATGTTCCCCCGGGAATCGCTTTCATCTTAAAATCCACAGCAGATAATGGTATGGTCTCGGTGAAATCCTCAAACCTGTGAATTAATGCAGGAGAGGGATAAATAGTATCAGGCAGCTTTTCCCCGTAACCAAAATCCACATTGGCAGCGTGTAACATACCTTCGTGATAATGACCAGCATCAATATGACACTTGATACAGGCAACTTCGCCTTGCTGTTGTTCATAATAGAGATGTGCATCCATTCCCTCGTGGGACATGGCCAGGGGAAACAAGTTCTGATGACAATGAATACAAGAGACATCTTTGGTAAAGTGAACAGCATTTTCGGCCCTGGATTTCATTTCCCAGTTAAAAGAAGCCGAATCCTTAAAGATCACCCCATATACATCCCGAATCCCTGCTACCGCCTTGGCAGGAAGATATCCCTCCCCTTTGGGAGGAAGATGACAATCTACGCAATGGACGATTATGCCGGAAGGTGTATTATAATGTACCGATTGTTTCCAGGTCTCAGTGGAATGGGGATGAACATGACACGAATTACAAAATTCATCTGTTGAAGTGACTTCAACAACCTTGTTAAATCCTATCAGGATGACGCCTCCCATGATAATTCCTGTAACCAGGGTCCATACCTGGATTTGTTTAAAGAGTTTTCCGGACATCGGTAATTTTTGTAGCTAAGAAACAGTTCTTAAAGCTAATAAAATATTCCTTTTGTCGTATTTTTCAGTAAAAACTTTGCTGTAATTTAGTCTTAAAAATACAAACAGATCAATGCAGGTACCCGTTAATTGATTTTACCAGTTTCCGGTCTGCCTCCAGTAAACGGAAACCCGCCAGCTCATTTTTTTGGATCCATTTATAAGCCCCGTGTTGCTGCAGAATTATTTCGTCCGAATCCATTACGCAGATAAACGGAATCAGTTTCACCGTGAAGCTGCCATAATCGTGCACAACAGAGGGCAGAACTTGTTCCACGGAAATCCGGGCATGCAGTTCCTCCCTGATCTCCCTGATGATGCACCTTTCAGGGGATTCCCCTGGTTTTAACTTACCTCCGGGAAATTCCCATTGCAGGGGATGTGTCATCCTTTCACTTCGCTGGGTGACCAGTACTTTTTCATCCTTTATTATGATGGCGCATGTAACTTCGATCATTCTGTGTGCGTTTAGTCATCAGACAAGATGGTTACCGTTAACAAGAAACTTATGGTACTGTTTCCGGAACCTTAAAAACAATATAGGTGAAATCTTTCCTGCTGGCTGCTCACTAAATAGTCTTTGCAAGAAAACGCCAACTACTGCGTTATTATTCGCTGCGCTCATGAGCTAAAGGTTCTCGTTTTTGAAGCAGTCATTTACGAATAGTAAACTCCTTGGCTTCAAAAACTTCGCAACCGAAAAACTGAAAGTTTTGAGCTCATGACCGCAGGGAATAACCCTTGTATTTGACGCTTTCTTATCAAAGGCTGAAAATAAATTAGTTTTCTTGCAGTCACTAATTATTTTTTGGGGTACTTGAACACCACATCCAATACCTTGCAGTTAAAAATATCGTTCCACGTAGGAATATCCATTGAAACAACCACCACTCCGGCTGTGGGGACATTATCCACCTGTGGTTCCATGAAACGGTTGGCCAGGTTGGTAAACCCGGGGTTATGCCCGAAAATGGCTACAGAAAGCACCTTTTCAGAGATCTCACTGAACAATTCCGTAATGTCACTAATTTCAGGCAGGTAGAGATTATTACGTATATGGATATGATAGTCTTTCATATTCCATACTTTTGACATGATAATCGCAGTGTGCAGCGCCCGGTTGGCCGGACTGGTGTATATCTCATCAGGGACCAGCCCCTTACCGTTCAGTCGGTCCGCCATCTCGTAGGAGTTCTTAACACCCCTTTCCGTCAATGGCCTGTCTATGTCGTCGACAATAGAATCCCAGCTTGATTTTCCATGCCGTACAATGAATAGTTTCCTCTCCATATTTTTCTCATATCAAGTGAAAAGCAAATATAGAAAACTGTTCAATTAATCAGAGCAAATTACTTGCTAAATCAGCAAGGTAACTTCGCTCTCCCTTTACCAGGTGGACATGGGCAAATATATCCTGCCCCTTCATTCTGTCTGCCAGGTAGGTAAGCCCGTTGGATTTGGTGTCCAGGTAAGGAGAGTCGATCTGTTGTATATCACCTGTAAAAATCAGCTTGGTCCCTTCCCCTGCCCTCGTGATTATAGTTTTTACCTCGTGGGGTGTAAGGTTCTGGGCCTCATCAACAATAAAGAAAACCCTGGAAAGACTGCGACCGCGAATATATGCCAGTGGGGTGATCACCAGTTTTTCCGTGACCTGCATCTCTTCAATGCGTGTATACTCCTTACTCTGCATCTTTAAATTCTGTTTGATCACAGAGAGGTTGTCAAACAATGGTTGCATATAGGGCCCGATCTTTTCATCCACATCCCCGGGTAGAAATCCGATATCCCTGTTGGAGAGAGGAACAATGGGTCGTGCAAGGAAAATCTGGGTATACATTTTCCGTTGGTGAATAGCAGCAGCAAGCGCCAGCAACGTTTTTCCCGTTCCCGCCTTCCCGGTCAGGGCTACCAACTGAACCTCGGGCCTCAACAATGCATCCAGTGCAAAAGCCTGTTCTGCATTTCTCGCCTCAATACCGTAGGTCCTTATCTTCTCCACGCGGTTGATCAGTTTATTAAACGGATCATAGTGGGCCAGGGCACTTTTGGAGTCATTCCTGAAGATATAATACTGGTGAGCAACCGGCTCTCCCTTGATTCCGAACTTCGATTTCGGTAACCCGTCGAAATTATCGTATAAACCCGAAATTACCTCCGGCTTAACATTTTCATTGATCTTCACCCCTTCAAAAATATCCTGGATATTTTCCACCATGTCGTTGTGGTAATCCTGTGCCATGATCCCCAATGACTTAGCCTTCATCCGGAGGTTAATATCCTTGGTTATTAATATTACGGGGCTGCCGGTTTTATTATTATGCAGCGCTTCCGTAATAGCCAGGATTCGGTGATCTGGTGTATTTTCAGGAAAGGATGTGGCCAGTTGGTCGGATGGTTTGCTCCCGGTGGCAATACTCAGTTTCCCTTTGCCCCGCCCCAGCTGCAATCCGCCGTTAAATAGCTTATCTCCTGAAAGTTTATCCAGCTCCCGCGTAAATTCCCTGGCATGCAGATTAATGGTGTCGTTCCCTTTTTTGAACCTGTCGAGCTCCTCCAATACCGTGATAGGGATTACTATATCGTGCTCCTCGAAATTGTGGATGCATCTGTAGTCGTGAAGAAGAACGTTGGTGTCTATAACAAAAGTCTTTTTGACTTTTTCTGCTGATTTTCCCATATTTGCCCCTACCTTAATCAAACTTTATGCCATCAAATTTAATATTTATTGATGGCAGACTGTACGGTAATTATCCACATATAATTAAGTTTTAAACATATTTATTAACCATGGATCAGGAATCACCGCTTTCGTGGATCATCTCCCGGCGAAGTATCAGGAAATATTCCGACCGGGTCATCCCGGACGAAGACATAAGGAAAATATTACGATCGGCCATGTACGCACCCTCGGCGGTGAATTGTCAACCCTGGCATTTTATTGTGGTAACTGATAAGGAGCGCTTTGAAACGATCATGGATTTCCATCCCAATGCCTCTTTTCTGAAAGGTGCCAGCCATGCGATCCTGGTTTGTGGAGATGAGGAGATGCAACATGACCAGGGTTATTACATTGCAGATTGTGCGGCTTCAACACAAAACCTCTTACTGGCCGCTCATGCCATGGGGATCGGGTCCTGCTGGATCGGGGTCTATCCCAGGGTTAAGCGGGTTGAGATGTTCAGAGAATTGTTTGGCCTGCCAGAACACATCCAACCCTTTGCGCTGGTATCTCTGGGATATCCCACAGGTACCAAAGAGACACCTGAAAGATTCAGTCAGGAAAAAATTCATTACAACAGCTGGGGCAACCAATGAACAAAATGAGTGACTACAACACGACTGTGGAATTTTTATTCAGCAGTCTGCCCATGTACCAGCGGACCGGTCAGGCTGCCTACAAGGCAAATCTGGATAATACGCATGCCCTGGATAAAGCATTGGGTCATCCGCACCGGAATTTCAAAACCATCCACATTGCCGGTACCAACGGAAAGGGCTCTGTAAGTCATATGCTGGCATCGATCTTCCAGGAAGCCGGATATAAAACAGGCCTCTATACATCACCCCATCTGATGGATTTCAGGGAGCGGATCAGGGTCGGCGGAAAAATGATCCGGGAAGAACAGGTGGTGAATTTTGTAAATAAAATCAGGGATGAGATCGATGTGATAAAACCCTCCTTTTTTGAAATGACAGTGGCCATGGCATTTGATCATTTTGCAGAAGAAAAAGTTGATATTGCCATCATCGAGACAGGCATGGGGGGCAGGCTCGACTCCACGAATATCATCACCCCACTGGCCTCATTAATTACAAGTATATCCATTGATCACGCCCTGTTCCTGGGAAACACAGAATTGCTGATTGCCCGTGAAAAAGGCGGAATAATTAAAAACGGAGTTCCTGTTGTAATTGGTAAGAACGACCAGGAGATTTGCCGGCTCTTTTCGGAAATGGCTGAAGAACGACAAGCCAATATCCTGTTTGCAGAAAGAGAGAGAAGTTTCAGCTACCTCACATTTTCTCAGGATCAGTTGGCCTGTTTTCATTTTCGAAACTTCCCGAACCGGCATCCCGAGGTGATCAGAACCGACCTGCCGGGCCGGTACCAACATGAAAATATCAGTGTAGTGCTTACCACCATCGGTCTGTTGCAGAGATCGGGCTGGAATATCCCGCAGGATTCGGTGAATAAAGGGTTTTCCAAAGTAAAGAAAAACACGTCGCTACTGGGCCGGTGGGATATCCTGGGCGCTAATCCACGGATTATAGCCGATACGGCCCATAATAAAGCGGGGATTCTGGCTGTAATGGAACAATTGCTGGAGATACCCTCGAAAAAACTACACATTATTTGGGGGATGGTGAACGATAAACAGGTGGAAGAGATATTTGACTGCCTTCCCGGAGATGCAACCTACTACTTTACCGAACCCTCCATCCCCAGGGCGATGCCTGTATCTGTTCTGACAGAGCGGGCCCTGGCCCTCGGGTTTTCAGGCAAGCCGTACAAGTCAGTTCCGGAGGCTTACCGCGCTGCTCTGGAATCGGCCGGTCCGGAAGATACAATTTTTGTGGGTGGCAGTACCTTCGTTGTGGGTGATCTGTTCGTGAGCCTGTACAAATAATTACGCAACAGAAACAAAAAAATCACCCCATTCACCCCAAATTTGCAACTCCTGTCCCTCACGAAGAAAGAGAAACACTTTTCCTACAAGAATAAATCAAAAAACCCTTACTTTGTTATACAATCCGGATGACAAATCAATTACATTCAGAACGACATGGATTTTGAGAAGATATGCAATGAAACCATTGAGGCCGTAAAAAAGGCAGGCAGGTATATAGCCAGTCAGCATCACAACCAGGAGGAAAGAGATATCCAGGAAAAGGGCAGACACAACTTCGTTACGGCAGTTGACAAGAAGGCCGAAGAGATCCTGGTGAAGGAACTGGGGGTGATCCTCCCCGAAGCAGGGTTTATTACCGAGGAGGGAACCAGTAATAAAACCGGAGAGAAATACAGTTGGATCATCGATCCGCTGGATGGTACGACCAACTTCATACACGGGGCGTTTCCCTATGCAATCAGTGTTGCATTGGCCCATGGCAAGGACCCTGTTGTAGGTGTTGTCCTGGAACTTGGCCTGAACGAATGTTTCTGCGGCTGGCAGGGAGGGGGCGCATTCCTCAACGGAAAACCGATCCGTGTAAGCAAAAACAAAACACTAAACCATTCACTGATCGCCACGGGATTTCCCTATACAAATTATTCCAGGATGGATGGATTCATGAAAACCCTTGACTGGTTCATGAAAAATTCCAGGGGATTGAGACGTCTTGGATCGGCAGCCACCGATATTGTCTGGGTCGCATGTGGCAGGTATGATGGTTTTTATGAATACGGACTAAATTCCTGGGATGTAGCAGCAGGTGCAATAATTCTGAAAGAGGCGGGAGGAAAATGCACCGATTTTTCGGGAAACAGTGATTACCTGTTCGGGGAGGAGATTATCTGCTCCAACGGGTTAAACCACAAAGAATTTGTGGATATTATTAAAGCTACCATGAAGCAACTATGACCAATATTGCCATCGTTATACTGAACTGGAACGGAAAGGATTATCTGGCAAAATTTCTCCCTTTGCTATACGAAAGGACCCAAATGCCAGGGATTGAGATCATTGTGGCCGACAATGCCTCCTCCGATGGGTCCATGGAATTTATGAAACGTAATTTCAGTGACACCAGGCTGATACAGCTTGAGAAAAATCATGGGTTCGCGGGTGGCTACAACAAGGCGCTGGAGCAGGTTGAAGCCAACTATTTTCTACTGCTTAATTCCGATATTGAGGTCCGGGAAAACTGGCTGCAACCACTGGCTGCATTTATGGAAGGGCACAGGGAAACAGCTGCCTGCTCACCCGTGTTACTGGATTATTACCACAGGGACAAATATGAATATGCTGGTGCCGCAGGCGGGTATATAGACCGTTTAGGATATACCTTCTGCAGGGGAAGACTCTTTCATACCACCGAGACCCGGGCGGAAGCCTTTAATACACCCGTGGAGGTGTTCTGGACAACCGGAGCCTGTATGATGATCCGTGCATCACTGTTCCGGGAGGCAGGAGGGTTCGATGAGAACTTTTTTGCCCACATGGAAGAGGTCGATCTGTGCTGGAGATTAAAGAATATGGGGTACAAACTTGCCATCGTACCTGAATCAAACGTATTCCACGTGGGAGGGGGCACATTGCCAAAGAGTAATCCCTTTAAAACCTACCTGAATTTCAGGAACAATCTGTTCCTGCTCTATAAAAATCTGCCTGAAAAGGGGCTGGTAAGTACCATCAGGAAACGTATGTTGCTGGACGGAGTCTCGGCCATCATGTTCCTGGCAACCCTGAAATTCAAGGATTTCAAGGCAGTCATCAGAGCCCATGCAGGATTCAGGAAAAAGCGTGAAGAATACAAAAAATACAGAGCAGATAACCGGACCCGGATCATCAAATCAGATCATCCTGAGATCTATCCCGGATCCGTGGTATTCGATTATTTCATTGCAGGAAGAAAACATTTCGGTAGTTTACGCGGTCATTACAGTAAGGAGATGGACCAGCGAATTATCGGTATTACCAAAATAAAAAACAAGTAAATGGAAGCGTTGACAAATGAGCAGGTATATTTCAAAAATTTACCGGAATTGCTAAAGACCAGTGCAGAGAAGTTTCAAAATAAAACTGCATTATCCGTCGCTGACGGAATTTCTTACACGTATGAGGATGTCCACAAACTGGCCTCTTCCATTGCAACCGAATTATACGGTTCAGGACTACAGAAAGGTGAGAAGGTGGCGATTATCAGTGAAAACAATCCACACTGGGTTTCAGCCTATTTTGGTATCTTGATGGCTGGTGGCATTGTTACCCCCATATTGACCGAATTCACAAGTAAGGAGATGAGTTCCATCCTGATGCATGCTGAAGCAACGATGGTATTTATTTCCAACAAACAACTGAATAAATTCAGTAACGGCTTCCCCGAATCCGTAAGATTCGTGATTACCATAGAGGACCTGAAGATGCACGGCGCTGAAAAGGTAAAAGAACTTGTTCAGGGGGGAACGGAAACGCTGCTGAAAATACCATTGGATGATAAGATAAAATCTGAAACATCCATTCCCGAATCCGGCCCGAATGACCTGGCCGTGATCATCTATACATCGGGAACAACCGGGAACTCCAAAGGTGTTATGTTAAGTCATGACAATCTGATCTTCAATGCTGTGCATACCAGGAGTATCCACCAGGTGGTGGATACGGACGTGTTTATCTCCATATTACCGCTGGCACATACCTATGAGTGTACCATCGGCATGATCATCCCGCTATTGAACGGTGCATCAGTACATTATATAGACAAGGCCCCAACCGCGGCCTACCTGGGCCCATTGTTACAGAAGATCCGGCCAACCACGATGCTTACGGTGCCCTTGATTATCGAAAAGATATATCGCAACAAGGTCAAACCCGGCTTACTGGCTTCACCGGTAACAAGTGCACTGTTAAAGTTTCCGCCAACCAGGAGACTGCTTCACAGGGTCGCAGGAAAGAAACTCATCGCCTTTTTTGGAAACAGGATTCGCTTTTTCGGTGTGGGCGGAGCTGCCCTGGCACCTGATGTGGAGAAATTCCTGATTGAGGCCAGGTTCCCGTATGCTGTGGGTTACGGACTGACCGAAACTTCACCCATGCTGTCAGGCTTTGGCCCTAAACAAGCCGTTTACCGTTCGGTGGGAACCCCAATTAACGGGGTTGAAATAAAGATCAATTTTCCGGACCCGGAAACCGGTGAGGGTGAGATAGTGGCCAAAGGAAGGAATATTATGTCGGGTTATTATAAGAATGAGTCCCAGACCAGGGAGGTATTTACGGAAGATGGATATTTCAGAACGGGTGACCTGGGGATTATCGATAAAAATGGTGTTATATATATTAAGGGAAGATCGAAAAATATGATCCTGGGAGCCAATGGTGAAAATATTTACCCGGAGGAGATTGAATCGGTGATCAACGAACAGGAATTTGTAAATGAATCACTGGTAATGCATGTAAAAGGAAAACTGGTTGCCCGGGTACACCTGAACTTTGAGAAGATAGAAGAGACGTTCCATCACCTTGTGACCTCGGCGCATGACAAGCAAAAGGAACTGCAGGCTAAGGCTGAAGAGTTGATTGAGGAAATGAGGTCGAAGGTTAACCTGCAGCTGAATAAAAATTCGCGGTTACAGAAAACCATTCTGCAGAAGGATCCATTTGAAAAGACGCCTACGCAGAAAATTAAGCGGTTTTTATATAAAAGCTAAACCGTTGAGAGGATCGAATCCAGGTTTTCAAACTTTGTCCGGTAATCTTCAATTGATCTTGCGATAAGGTCCATAGCCTCTTTCTTGTCGTAAATGTGTGTAATCTCCACATCAGCAGGATTACCCGGAAGATCTTTATAGGTCAGAAAATAGTGCTTCAACCGCTCTACTACGCTTTTGGGGACATCTGCAATATCGGTGAATCCCTCGTAGAGGGCATCATTATTTAGTATGGCAATGATCTTATCATCTGCCTGGTTATTGTCGATCATTCTGAATCCTCCTATGGGCCGGGCCTTTACCAGGATATCACCATGGGTGATCTCCTTTTCGGTTAATATGCATATATCAACCGGATCCCCATCGCCAATAATCTTTTCATTGTCTGTCCGCTCCCGGCTTAGTTCGGCCACCTTTTCACCACTGAATGTCTGGGGAATGAATCCATAGAGTGCCGGAACCGTATTGGAATATTTTTGCGGCCGATCGATCTTCAGGTAACCGGAGACTTTATCAACTTCGTACTTTACCGTATCCCGCGGAACCATTTCTATAAAACAAGTGATGATCTCCGGTGCTTCATTGCCTATATCCACTCCGTGCCAGGGGTGTGATTTATAGCGTAATCCCATTAGTTTACCGATGGGATCCATTAGTTTATTTGACATAATTGATCTTGTTTAAATGATGATTAACAATCGAGCAGCAGATTGGTTGTATTTTCAAGCTTGTTTTTTCTGCTCCCCTTTAACAATATTAAATAATTGGAAGGTCTGTTCTTCTCGAGATACTCCAGACACGTTTCAAGCTTACTGAAAAAGCTGAACGGAAAATCCGGCATCCCGGCGAAGGTGCTGAATATTTCTCCAACCAGCAATACTTCCCGGATCTCTGATCCGGCCAGTTTTTGCAAAATAATTTCATGTTCATACACCGAATTCTCCCCCAATTCATGCATATCTCCCAGTATAACCATTTTCCGGGAATGTTCCATGCGTTCAAATTCATCCAGGGCACAGGCCATACTGGTTGGATTTGCATTATAGGCATCGAGAATCACCGTATTGGTTTTTCCCTTTACCAGCTGCGACCGGTTATTGTCCGGCCGATATTTTGCTATAGCTTCGGTGATTTTAACCGGAGCAACCTCAAAATAGACTCCCGCGGCTGCCGCTGCAAGCATATTTTGGAAATTATAGGAGCCGAACAGCCTGGACCTAAGTGTATAGCTCATATTTGCCATATTGAACGACCCTCTCACCCCCTTCTCCGATTCGAGGATTTTGCCCTTCACCGTCCCCCGGGGGTCCATTCCATAAGTGAATAAGTTAACCCCGTGTATGCTGCTCATTTCAACCAGATCGGGATCTGAAACATTTACCAGGGCTCTTTTTCCTCTGGAAGCCAGATATTCGTAAAGTTCTCCCTTTGCACTTTTCACCCCTTCCAGGCTGCCGAACCCTTCCAGGTGGGCTTTACCCACGTTGGTAATGATTCCCGCATCCGGCTCAGCTATGTCACACAGAAGCCTGATCTCTCCCGGATGGTTTGCTCCCATTTCAATAATTGCCAACTCTTCATCCCTGATCTTCAGAATAGTTAGTGGAACACCGATATGATTGTTCAGGTTGCCCTGTGTGGAGCGTACGCTGTACTTTTCCGAAAGCACAACAGAGGCCAACTCCCTGGTGGTTGTTTTACCGTTACTGCCCGTGATGGCCAGCACTATACCTCCCCACTTTCTTCTGTGATACCTGGCAAGTTGCTGTAGCGTTTCCAGTGTATCAGGAACGATAACCACGTTTGGCAGATCACCCATTCCGGGATCATCGGAAACTGCCAGCCGGCATCCACCTGCAATCGCGTCCTGTACGAACTTATTCCCGTCAAAGCGTTCTCCCCTGATAGCAAAAAAGAGCTCATTCCCTGAAATTACACGTGAATCTGTAGTTACACCTTCCGATGCAATAAACTCACTGTATAGTTTCTCCATTATCATTTAGTTTGCCCAATAGCTGACCGGTACGCGCTCTTTTTATAAAAAAAGGCTGTCCCATTGAGACAGCCCTTAAATGCTATATTGAATAATTTAAGTTTAAAAACCACTTGGAGAACCCACACGGGTCATGGCACACCTGAAGCCAAGGTCATCACGTGCCTCATCCTGCTTCAGGTACCTTCTTTCACCCGGGCTCAGCCAGTATGCCCTGTCTTTCCAGGAGCCTCCCTTGTATACGCGAACCTCATCAGAGATCAGCGAAGACTGCTCCGTATCGTTATTCACATACATACTTCCTGTGCCTTCATAATCTGCTGTATCAAGTTCACCGCGTTCCTGTACCGACCTTGCGTCTCCGTCCTGGAAGTTCCTGTAGTCAGCTTTCCGGTAGTTAAACCTTCCTTCAGCATCTCTTTCTGAAATCGGTTCTCTTTTAATCCTTCCCAGACTGTCTATTACAGGGTTGTCGTTGGCGTCGAGCACCATTTTATCAAATACATTACCCCGGAATGGCCGGAATCCGGATACATCCTGGTATGATAACGGGCGGTACACATCAAGCACCCATTCACTGACATTACCTGCCATACAGTAGAGACCGTAATCATTCGGCCAATATGCCTTTACAGGAGCAGTGATACTTGCATTATCATTCAGGCTTCCTGCAACACCCATCATATCACCTTTGCCACGGACAAAGTTTGCACGCATTTCACCCATGTGTCTTGGATTGTCGTTTCTGACAATATGGCCGTTCCATGGGTATGTTTTCCTTTCCCACACCAGCTCATCAACTGAATTACCTACCAGCGCCAATGCGGCAAATTCCCATTCAGCCTCTGTTGGCAGGCGGTATTTCGGAAGCAGATAACCATCTTCAACCTTTACTCCCCTTGTCTCCTGACGAGGGTGCAGACTTGGTAACTGGTTTCCGTCGTCCGGAATATATTTTCCATACAGGTATGCTTCTGTATTGAAGTTTCTTTCATCAACCTGGTCTGTTTTGATTCCGTCAAATACGCCAAAATCGACCAGTAGTATCTCATTCACCCTGTCGGTACGCCAAAGGGCATAATCATTGGCCTGCAGCCAGTTAACACCAACCACCGGGTATTCATTATAGGCAGGATGACGGAAATAATATTCCACGTATGGTTCATTATATGCCATTGGATCGCGCCATACAAGCGTATCGGGCCGTGCATTAAGGACCACCTGCCTGTTGTTGACTCCAAAAACCCTGTCAAGCCAGTACAGATATTCCCTGTAGTTCACATTGGTGATCTCTGTCTGATCCATGTAAAAGGATGCTACGGTTACCCTTCGTGGAACATTGTTCCATTCATAAAGTACATCATCCTGTACTTTACCCATGGTAAAAGTTCCACCTTCAATAAACACAAGACCCGGACCCGTCTCCTGGTCTACAGCGTCGGATACTTCAAAACCGCCATTCTCTTCAGTGTTGTACGCCCATCCCGTGGCAGATGATGACTTGCCCGGCTTGGTTATATCTTCGCTACAACCTGATAGTATAAAAACAGCAATTACTGCAGGTATCAGTCTTAGTGCGATTTTCATGATTTGCTATATTTTCTGTTATATTAAGTGCTAATATAAAAACTTCTCACAAAACTAACTAAATTTTTGGACATTTTATTGCTCTGTGTTTATTTCTTCTCCTAAGATTTTCATAGATTATCAACAGGGAAAATTCATGGGCCCCCAGGTTTTGGAGTTGTACAGCCGGATTTGATAGCCTGACATCATAACTGTACCTGAATCGGAGGTTGTCAGACCCATAACCTGCTGTAAATATGATATTTCCATAATTCAATAACCAATCATGCCTGGTCCATAACCCCACCACAAAATCCCTGTAAATCAAATCCATTCCATAGTTTAGCTGCTGTATATTCAATTGCTGAATTATAACCATATTGGGAGAAAGCTGCATGACTTCCTTTCCCAGCTGTTTTTCAATGATGGGTATTAATGCACCGAAATGGACTGTTAATTTACGTGGAATCTTCCCGGTGGGGTCGTTGCTATCGGTTACCACAGGACTGAACAGGTGATGCATGGCGATCCCCCCGTAAAAATTTCCGTAAAAAGCCGATACTCCTGCTCCAAAATCTGGATATATTACATTGTAAAGGCTGATGTTTTCCGGTGTAATGTCGGTCCTGAGCCCTCCTGTTACAGGGTTGAACATATCCCCGAACTGAAGTGATGACGGGTCAAAATGGCGCTGTCCTAACCCTGCCTGCAATCCCCCCGACAATGATAATCTCCGGGTGGCCTGAAACTGGTAAGCATACATAAAATCCAGGTTATAGGCATTGAAAACCCCGTCTCCCTGCCTGTCGTTTACCATACGTACCCCCAGTCCGCCGTGTAACTTTTCAACATACTGGTCATAAGAAGCATGGTAAGTGATATAGGAACTCCCGGTATTGGGCCACTGGTTCCTGTACCCGATAAATAATTTCGGCGTGCCCTCAATCCCGGCAAGCGACGGATTCATCTGAAGTGCATTGGCATAAAAATGGGAAAACACCGGATCCTGTCCATGCAGTCCCGAAAGTACCATGTACCCTACTATTACCGACAATATGGCTCCTTTGTGCTTCATACCCCTGAAAACTAAATCAAATATAACAATATGGTTTAACAATTCATTTGACAATAAGATTTTGAAAGGATCGTTATATTTTCAACGTCTAATATCCGGATAGATTATCTATTTTTGCAAATTTGCGGCCCGAAATGACTATGAAAAAGTTGCTGTTCGTTGTATTATCATTCCTTCCGTTCCTGGGAATAAGCCAGGATAAAACGGTGAACATCAACTGGATGGAGGATGACGCCGTATTGTACTTCACAAATGCAATATACCTTGAAACTTCGGGCCCGATCCCTGTCTATACCGAGGTCAATCCATGGAACGACCCTAATTCCGTACCTGAAATAAAGATAACCATTCAACGGTATACCATATTGCAGGAAAAATACAGGGAACAAATAAGTAAAGCATCCCTTTCGGACGCACCATCGGTCTCATTCCAGGTGGTTTTTGAGAAAAAACAGCCGATGCTTCAGCTGCAGGTTACCCCCTTTTTTATTACAAGCGATGACAAAGTTGCAAGGGTTGAATCATTCACGTTACATATAGGGACATCAGAGGCCATAGGGAAGTTGAAATCTTTAAAGAAAGGTGAATTTACCGCATCTTCCATCCTGGCATCAAACGATTGGTATAAGATTGCTGTTAAAAAATCGGGGATGCACAAGTTAACATATGAAAAATTGCTGGAGGCGGGCCTGGAGAACCCTGCGATGGTTAAAATATTCGGTACCGGTGCCATTCAGCTTCCCGAAGACTACAGCAAGGGGGCCTATGATGATCTGAGCGAAATACCGGTATATATGAACAAGGGAAGTGACCAGCTTTTCGGCCCCGGAGATTATATTCTTTTCTATGCCCGGGGACCGGTGACATGGAATTACAATATTTCCGCCGACTTCTATTCACAGGAATTACATGACTATGCCGAAAACGGATACTATTTTATTACAGACGACCTGGGAAGCGCCTCCGCACCAGCCGAAACGAAGCTGAGTAACAACCCTCCCGCACAGGTTGTCAGTACCTTTGACCTGCTTGCTTTCCATGAAGATGAAACATTCAATCTGTTGCATTCGGGCAGGGAATGGTACGGTGACAAATTCGAAATTACACTATCCCGGGCATACCCCTTCAATCTGAAGAACCTTGTGACAACAGAATCGCTGAAAATCAGGGTGACTGCTGCCGGACGTTCGGAAGAGCCTTCCGCATTCAGTATAAAAGCCAATAACAGCACCCTGGGCACTTTGTCCTTTAATACGGTGAACCTGAGTTCCTACACCTCTACGTTCGCGGTGGAAAGCAACAAGGTGTTTCAATATAATGCCACACAGGAGGTGGTCACTGTGCAACTGGAGTATCTTAAACCCAATAATAATTCTATTGCCTGGTTAAACCACATTACACTGAATGGCCGGGCAAAATTGGATCTTTCAGCCAATGAAATTGTTTTCAGAGACAGCAGATCGGTCTATTTCGGAAGTGTGACCGAATTCCAACTGAAAAATGCCGGTCCGAATACCAGGATCTGGGAGATCACCGAGCCTGGAAATCCCGGCAACATCTCCCATGACCTTTCCGGTAACACGGCTTCCTTTGTACTTGAAACCGATACATTAAGAGAGTTCATAGCGTTCAATACCGGGGGCGATTATCCCGAGCCACAGGTGCAGGGAAAAGGGTTGGGAAAAGTTGAAAACCAGAACCTGCACGGTACAACACCCCCGGAGATGCTGATCATTTACGCGGAAGCGTTTGAAGAACAGGCAAAAAGGCTGGCGGATCACAGGAGGAACCACGACGATCTCACAGTTTTAACTGTTCCCCAGGGAAACATTTTTAATGAGTTTTCTTCAGGCACCCCTGATGCCGTCGCGATCAGAAATTACCTGAAAATGTATTACGATAATTATCCGCAGGAACAAATGACCCAATACCTCCTGCTGTTTGGCGACGGATCTTACGACAACAGGGACACTGCCTCTGCCAATCCAAACCTTATCCTGACATACCAGTCTGTAAATTCATTGGTCCCAACCAGCTCATACGTGTCAGATGATTTCTACGGACTATTGGATACCGGGGAGAAGTTATATGACGGCATGCTGGATATCGGTATTGGAAGATTGCCGGTTTCAACCCAGGATGAAGCAGAATTACTGACAGATAAGATCATTGCATATGATCAGGTAGAAACACTGGGCGAGTGGAGAAATTATATTACACTGATCGGCGATGATGAAGATGGAAACATCCATATGAGACAGGCCAATAATCTGGCAACCCTGATAGAGACGAATTATCCGGGTTACAATATCAATAAAATATACATGGATGCATATCCGCAGATCACCACTCCCACTGGTGATCTCTACCCCGATGTGACACGTGCCATAAATGACCAGATGAACCGCGGTGCATTGATCGTAAATTACACCGGTCATGGAGGCGTAACAGGGCTGGCCCATGAAAAGATCCTGGATGTCAACAACATCAAGTCCTGGAACAACAAAGGCAGATATCCATTATTTATGACAGCCACGTGCGAATTCAGCAGGTACGATGAGTACACCGGCTCTTCAGAGGTGACATCCGCGGGTGAAGATGTGCTGCTGAACGCTTCAGGAGGAGGAATTGCGCTGTTCACAACCACCAGGCTCGTCTACTCAGGTCCTAATTATGTGCTGAATGAAAAATTCTTTGATATTGTATTTCAGAAAAAGCCGGATGGTGCATGTTACCGGTTGGGCGATATTATCAAATACAGCAAGAATAACGCCGGTGCGGGCATCAATAAAAGAAACTTCACCCTGCTGGGCGATCCTGCCATAAGTCTTTCATTTCCAGAACATGTGGTGATTACCGATTCGGTAAACAGTGTTTCTGCCGATATGTACAAGGATACGATCTCAGCGCTGGATTTCGTTACCATAAGCGGACATATCGAAAGTCAGGACGGTGCGCTTCTTGATAACTTCAACGGCGTGGTGACCCCAATTGTATTTGACAAAATGAGCAATGTTAAATCCTTGGCCAATGATGGCGGTACCCCCTTTGAATTCAGGAACAGGACCAACAGGTTATACAAGGGGAATGCAACGGTGCAAGATGGTCGGTTCACATTCAGTTTTTATGTGCCGAAGGATATCAGTTATAAAGTGGGAGAAGGTAAAATAAGCTATTATGGAAACAGCGACAATACCGATGCCCATGGTAGTTCTTCCATACTTACTATCGGCGGACTGGGGGATTTCGCGGGAATGGATACGGTTGGGCCAGGTCTGAAGGTTTATATGAATGATTCATTGTTCAGGAACGGGGGGATCGTTACAAGATCTCCTGAACTATTGGTCTATGTCAGGGATCCGTTCGGCATTAATACCACCGGAAACGGTATCGGCCATGATATCACAGCTACCCTGAATGAGGACCGTATGAATGCAATTATTCTGAATGAATATTACCAGGCCGACAGGGACAGTTACAGTTCGGGAACGGTACGTTACCCGTACAGTAACCTTCCATATGGAAAACATACCATCCAGGTAAAAGTCTGGGATATATTCAATAATTCATCCACCAGGTCCGTGGATTTTATCGTGGTTGAATCTATGGAGATGCTCCTTGAGGAGGTATATAATTATCCCAACCCGTTTGTGGACCAGACCTATTTCAATATAGAACACAACAGACCCGGGCAGGAACTTGAAATCATGATACGTATTTATGAGCTCAGCGGGAACCTGGTTACTGTGTTGCAGGACAGGATCTATTCAACGGGATACAGGATCGATCCACCCTCCTGGCAGGGAATTTCAATGGGTGGTGCAACCCTTGGGAGTGGTTTGTATGTTTACAAGGTAATTGTTAGAAGTGAAGATGGTGAAGAAGCTTCAGGATCAGGAAGAATGATCATTAACAGATAAGTAAAATTATTATGCGAAAGCAGATAATAAGGCGCTGAATAATGCGTATATATTATATTGTATTACCTAATTAAAAGCAGAAAATCTGCTATATTTGTGCTCTGAAAAATTAAATTAATGCCAAAAATCAGACAGTTGAAGGTCATTAAAATTACAGGCTTTTTATTATTGTTCCTATCGCTGGGGACAGGAGTATTCGGACAACGTATCTCAATCCGGGAACTTAAAGGAGGGGATCTTAATACGATTAACAGCGCTGTACCATTTATTACCATCGCGCCCGACTCCAGGTCCGGAGCCATGGGTGATATAGGTGTTGCATCACGTCCGGATATCAACTCACAACACTGGAATGTTGCCAAATATGCATTTATGAAAGAAGAAGGTGGATTGTCCATCTCCTATACGCCATGGCTCAGGCATATCATACACGATATCAACCTGGCTTACCTTTCCACCTACTATAAATTCACCGACGACCAGGTAATCAGTGGTTCATTGCGATATTTCTCACTGGGGGAGATTACCTTTACAGACTTCGAAGGTGAGTTCCTCGGGCAGTATACCCCATTTGAAATGGCATTGGATGCCGGTTATTCACGATTGTTTACCGATAATTTCTCCGGGGGAATAGTATTCAGGTACATCCACTCCAATCTTACCAGCGGACAATCGGTGGGCGGTAGTGAAACGAGGCCCGGTATTGCCGTTGGTTCCGACCTGGGATTCTACTACCAGGATGAACTGAGGCTGAGCGGAAATGATGCAGGTTATGCAATTGGGCTCCAATTATCGAATATGGGTACACCCATCGCCTATGCCCCCGACTTGCCTAAATTACCTATCCCGGCAAACCTGAGGCTCGGAGGAAGATTTGACTATGGCCTGGATGACTACAATACCATGAGCTTTATGCTCGATTTTAACAAACTGCTTGTGCCCACACGACCGGTATTGGAAGGTGATTCAGTGATTCTCGGGTATCCTTACCCGGAATCGATCGTACTGGGGATGATCCAGTCATTTTATGACGCTCCCGGGATCCATAATAATGGGAGCTACAGCTCAACATTCCGTGAAGAACTTGCCGAGATCATGGTCAGTTTTGGTGTGGAATACTGGTATCGCAACCAGTTTGCCATCAGGGGCGGCTATTTCCATGAAGCATCCGTGAAAGGAAACAGAAAATTTGCCACACTGGGTGTGGGACTGAAACTGAATGTTTTCTCACTGGATTTTGCTTACCTCATACCTACAAACGGACAGGACAGTCCACTGGCCAATACACTAAGATTTACACTTGGATTTGATTTTGAGAGTCTGAAGCTGTAAACTTGTGGTATGGAAAACCGGATCGGGTTCGGATATGATGTACATCAACTGAAGGAGGGCCTCCCTTTCCGTCTGGGTGGCATTTCAATACCACATCACAAAGGTGCTCTCGGACATTCGGATGCAGATGTGCTGGTACATGCCATCTGCGATGCACTGCTGGGCGCATCTGCACTGGGGGATATCGGTAAACATTTTCCTGATACCAGTGATGAATTCAAAGGTATCAACAGCCTGGTACTGCTTAAAAAAACCATGGTTCTGCTCAGGGAATCAGGCTACACTGTGGGTAACATTGATAGTACGGTCTGCCTCCAGGCTCCGAAGATCCAACCGTATATCGAAGAGATGAGAACAGCAATTTCCGGATCGGCAGGTATTGACAAGGGAATCGTGTCGGTAAAAGCCACTACCGAGGAAAAGATGGGGATCACCGGTTCGGGAGAGGGAGTTGCTGCCTATGCAGTAGTGTTGATAAGAAAATCAGAATGACCTTAAAAGTAAGCGCGTGGATCATGAAAAGAAAAAAACTGTCGTTCTTGGTGCAAGCCCAAATCCGGCCAGGTATTCTTTCAAAGCAGTAAAGGGATTGCTTAGGTACGGCCATGAGGTAGTGGCCGTGGGTTTCCGTCCGGGGGTGATCTACGACATATTTATCAAACGGGGAACCCCTGAAATAGAAAATGTAGATACCATCACCCTCTACATCGGGGAACAACGACAGGAGGAATATTATGAATATATCCTCTCCCTGCATCCCAGAAGGGTGATCTTTAACCCCGGGACCGTGAATGAAAAACTGATGAAAGATCTGAGGAAGAAAGGTATTGAAGTGGTAGACGGATGTACGCTTGTGATGCTTGATGCAGGTGAATTTTAAATTCGAACAATAAACTGTGATTGATGTTTTCCAACGTCTGTCAGTGAAGTAAAGTGGCTGGATCATCATGTTCTGGATCAAGGGTTGTTCCAGCTCAAAACTTCAGTTTTTCGGTTGCGAAGTCGGGAAATGCGCAGTCCCGATTTGTCGGGATGAGCAATTTCCCGACGAGCGTAACGCAGAACCGAGTGGAACGAGCTCACGAATACCGCTGAAATTAAACTATTCATGAGTATATCGGACATTATGGACAGACACTAATTAGTATTTCAAAAAGGTAGAGTGGCTGGATCATAATGTTCGAGATCAAGGCTTGCGAAGTCGGGAAATGCGCAGTTTACTTGTGTAAATGAGCAATTTCCCGACGA
>JBBDIE010000089.1:0-4192 GCA_040880545.1 Bacteroidales bacterium
CCGTAAAGGGGCTTAATGCAAGATCGGGATGATGGACTTCAAAGGTGGATTTCATGTTTACATTTTAAAATATATTGACAAATAATTATCGTAACATAATTGCTGTAATGAAAATCAGGTAAAGCATCCTGGCTCATTTCTCTAATAAAACTGTTGTCTGCAAAATTATGCATAAACAAACACAATTACGAATATTCTTAAATTCTATGGGTCGGTCCTGGTTTTTGATTTCAGTAGATTTGTATAGAAAGCAGGCTACCGACTATACTACACAACAATAATTTCATGTATTATTTACTGATTTGAAAAAGACCCGAATAATCAAATCACATCCGTTAAAGATGATCTTTCTTCATCATTAGGGGCAGGTAATTCAGAGAATCAATGAAATCTGTTGAATTGGAGCTGATCGTTACAATTTCATATCTGTTATTTATGCTGTTATAACCAGCGGGATCGCAATACCCTCCCTGCTGGTACAATAGCATATCGGCAAATTTTTCTATCTTGCGGCTCCAATATTACGGATATACATGGCCAATATCTTTTCAGCATATTTTCTTCCTGTCACCCTGGCGATTATCACCCTGGGTATGGGATTGTCGATTACCCACAAAGATTTCAAAAATGTCTTTTTTCGTCCGCGTGCAGTGCTTATCGGAATATGTTGTCAGATACTCCTGCTGCCGCTTATTGCCTTCAGCATTGCCCTGCTTACCGATCTTGATCCCTACCTGAAGGTTGGAGTGATCATTATCGCTGCCTGCCCGGGTGGCGCAACTTCCAACCTGGTTACCTACCTCCTGAACGGCAATGTTGCTTTATCGATCTCTATGACAGCGCTGAACAGCATCATCACCCTGGTGAGCATACCTGTAAATGTGAGCATTGCACTGATGGTGTTTCTCCATACCGATGCGGAGGTAAGGCTCGATGTATGGGATACGATCCTCAAGGTGTTTTTACTGACGATCGTACCGGCCTACATCGGCATAACCATCCGGCACCGCAAAAGCAGGCTTGCCCAGCGACTGAACCGTCCTCTGAAAATTCTCCTCCCCCTGATCCTTCTTCTAGTATATATCGGGGTATTGTTTATCGATGAAGGTGACAAGAGTGCCACCCGGATCGACTTCTGGAACCTGATGCCGGTTACGTTGTTACTGAACGCATTGTCGATGTTCATAGGCTGGCAGATCGCCTGGCTCACCCGCCTGAAAAAGCGCGATCGCTTTACCATTGCCATAGAGGTAGGACTGCAAAACTCGGCCCTGGCCATTTTTGTGGCCAGTACCTTGCTGGGCAACCGTACCATGGCGCTGGTAGCCGTTGTATATGGTTCGTTCACCTTTTTCTCCACCGCGCTGTTTGGCTGGGGGATTAAAAGGGTGGCCAAGGAATAGGTGTTCTTCGGCCACTGTATACTTCGCTACAGGTATTCCTTAGACGCTTAAAGTTTCTCAATCAGCGGAGCACCGGCCTGCCTGAGCTTTTCCTCCAGTTCAGGCAGTGTACTGTTGACAAATTCCTTCAGCTCCTTCCTCAACGGCTGCAACTCCTCGATTCCAGTTTGCAGGCTCTCCCTGTGCATGGGGGTCGGACCATAGGAGGATGACAGGCCCCGCCTGGCCACCGAGAATCTTAAACCGGGTGTATTCTCCTGCTTCTCCCCCACTTCGTCTTTGGCTTTCTTGCCGTTTAGTTGTACATCGATCCCGTGAAGCTGTGATTCTGCTTTGTAGATATCTTCCAGCAGACCGGCAGCATCCCGCTCCAGCATAAAGCAGGCGTTCTTCGCCACCTGTACCCTGTTCTGTGCCTCTTTCAATGCCTTTCGAACCGCTGCATAGTCTAGCATGGCCGCATCCAATTCCCTTCTGAAAGCATCCCTTTCACCTTCCGGTACAGATGCAAGAACGCCCTCATAAAGCTGTTTAACGCTGAATGTGACCGGCTCCGTCATCTGTTTTGCCACTCCTTTCTGCACTGCAAACAGGGTTGCGGAGTATGATCCGGGAGTAACCATATATCCCCTGGTTCCAACCTGCAGTTTCTCGGCTCCCTCAGCAGGATCAAGTCCGCCTGATGATGCATACCGCAGATCCCAGCTTACCCGCTGGATCCCCTCTTTTGCAGGTGCCTTCACATGGTTCACCACTTTGCCGTCGGCATCCTTGACCGTAACAACCAGGAACGGATCATCTTCCTTCAGCTCCTTCTCCAATGCGTCCCACCCGGGAAACGGGATATCACTTTCCGATTCGTTCAGTTTCTTCTCTTTCTTCTTCCTTACCTCTTTGAGTGATTTCATATCCTCCTTCAGGTAGTAAGTAAATACGGCTCCAAAGGACGGATTATCGGCCCGGTACTCAGCGTTTCCGGGTGAAACGGTTACCCCCCTGGGCTGGTAGAGCAGGGCATCCTTTACCGGAAATAGGAGGGATTCGCTTTGAAGCATCTCCTCGGTAAGTTCACGTAGCGGGGTCATGTCATCGAGGATAAAAAACCCACGTCCGAAGGATGCCGCCACCAGGTCGTTCTCCCTTCTCTGGATGGTAATATCGCGGAAGGAGATGGTCGGAAGTCCGCCTTTCATTCTGGTCCACTTTTCACCGCCATCGAGTGTGAACCATACACCAAACTCTGTGGCCGCGAACAGCATCTCCTTTCTTACATGGTCCTGCACCAATCTCCATACAAGGGTCCGTTCGCTGATCCCCCCGGTAATCATTTTCCAGCTTTTCCCGGCATCTGTACTTTTGATGATATAGGGATTGAAATCCCCGTACTTGTGATTGTCGAGCGCTGCATAGACCGTATTGGGATCAAAGAGGTCGGCCCTGATATCGTTCACAAAGGCCGTAGCGGGTATACCCTTGATGGATCCCACATTGACCCGTCTCCACGACTCCCCTCCATCTTTGGTCACCTGGATGATCCCGTCGTCGGTAGCAGCATAGAGGATCTGTTCATCCAGTGGCGATTCGGCCAGGGAAGTGATGGTGCTATAATTCGACATGGCATAGATATCCCAGGGATTATCCCAGCTCTGTTTGCGTCCCATAATGGGCAATTCGATGCGCTCCTCTCCTTTGGTCAGATCGCCCGAAACGGTTTTCCAGCTATCGCCGCGGTTGTCGGACCGCCATACCCGGTAGGAGGCGGTATAGATCCTGGCCGGATTGTGTGCGCTAACAAGGATCGGGGTATCCCAGTTGTAACGCTCATGGGGCTCCCCTTTTGCTGCCTGTGGCTGAATAAAAACCGGTTCTCCTGTGATCCGGTCGATCCGGGAGATATATCCCTGTTGACTCTGCCCGTATACGATCCCTGGATTGCCCGGTTCAGTGGCTGTCTGGTGACCGTCACCACCCAGGATATGTTGCCAGTCGGCGTTCCGTATCCCCTCTTCATAAACGGTTTGTGACGGACCGGCATGTGTACCGTTGTCCTGTGTTCCCCCAAACACATTATAAAATGGTACGGCATCATCCACTGCCACCTTGTAATATTGTGTCACTGGCAGGTTCCCGATAAACCTCCAGTTCTTTGTCAGGTCGAAGGTCTCATAGATACCCCCGTCAGTTCCCACCAGCAAATAATTGGGATCGTTGCTCTTGAAGCACAAAGCGTGGTTGTCCACATGCTTGCGGGTCTCATTCATCTTTCTGAAAGTTTTTCCATGATCCTCCGATATCTGCATATAGACATCAACCAGGTAGAGGGTTCCCTCATGGTGTGGGGAGGCATAGAGCTCTTGGTAGTAGTGTGGTCCTGTACCACTGGCTACCGCTTCCGACTGTTTGGTCCAGCTGCTGCCCCTGTCATGGGAGATAAACAGTCCGCCGGTCCTTCTGTCGAGCTCGATCGCTGCATACACAACATCAGAATCAAAGGGTGAAACGGCGATACCGATCTTCCCCATATTCGATTTGGGCAGTCCGGTCGTGAGTTTTTCCCACGTTTCGCCCCCGTCTGTGCTTCTATGGATCCCCGAACCGGGTCCACCGCCCATATAGGCCGCCACGGTCCTGTGTCGTTGCCAGGTAGCCGTATACATTGTATTCGGATCATCGGGATCCAGAACGATATCCGTAGCGCCGGTCCACGCGTTATCGCTCAGTACCAATCGCCAGCTCTCCCCGCCGTCGTCCGACTTATACAAACCTCTTTCACCCCCTTTGCTCCAGAG
>JBBDIE010000090.1:0-26732 GCA_040880545.1 Bacteroidales bacterium
TGGTTAAAAAAAGGGTCTATACGAAGAATCGACCAACGGGACCTCAAGACGGATGAGAATAACATTACGAGCTCACGAATACCGCTGAAAATAATCTATTCATGAGTATATCGGACATTATGGACAGCCACTTAAAAATATTATTATATTAGGGTGCCATCTAAAATTACAAAATCTTGTTATGAATCCCACGCAAATGCTACAACAGTTTCTCATATTTGTTATACTCATTGCGTTTGTATCCATCCAGTCATGCAAAAAACCTCCGGTGGCTGAATTCAGCTACAGTCCGGTAGTGAATCCGGAAGCAGGTGATACCATTTTTTTTAAGAATGAATCGATTGATGTCATTGAATATGCCTGGGATTTTGGTAACGGAAAGGATTCTGAGACAGCGGATACTTATACGTTTTATGAAACAAGGGGTAGTTACAATGTAACCCTGAAAGTCAGTAATAAGACTGGATCAGACTCATTGAGCCAATCCATTCATATTAATGCTCCCACCATCATGGCCTTCTATGTATTTATGCCAGACAGTCTTACTCCATTAAGTTCGTGTAATGTATTTGTTTACGACAACAAGGAAGATTGGGAAATTTATGACAATCCGTTGTTTTCTGCTTTAACGGATGCTGAGGGATTGGCAGCGTTTCCTAACTTAGAAGATATTACCTATTATATTCTCATCTATAAACGGGTTGCAGATGGTATCTATATTACCGGAGGGTTCGTAGATGGTCTTGAACTGAATGTACCCAATTATTTTGCTGTAGCTACTGAATTTTTGGCGGATAAGAAAAGCCTGGATAATTTCGGTGATGATAATCGTTTAATTCGCATGAATGTGAAGAAATTTCCATCCATCGGGATGGAGTGATCAGGATTTTTTGATTTTCCGGACAGTATCCAATACTGTGCCGTCAACCCATTTGATCACAGCAACAATATCATCATCGAACAATGGAGATTGAGGTATACCGCAAATTTGTTCCGCCTCATTTTTCAGCTCTTCGATTGATTTCAGTGGTAAACCGGCATCCTTCACAGCATCCAAAAGATCTTTCCTCCCGGGATTGATTGCAATACCGCGTTCAGTTACGATTACATCGATCAACTCCCCCGGGCCACATAGTGTGGTTACACGGTCCCTGATCACCGGTATCCGGTCGCGAAAAAGCGGGACAGGGAGGATCACCGTTTTAGAAAAAAGGCAATTCTGCCAACCTCCGATACCGTGGAGGAGGTAACCATCGGAATGGGTTACCACATTGGCATTGAAATCCAGGTCTACTTCTGTTGCTCCAAGGATCACTACATCTACCATACCCGCAAAATTCCCTTTTCCATGGTAATTGTAGCTGGTAAAAGGACTGGTCCACACGTGGTTTGGATTTTCTGCCATGGACCGTACACCTTCCAGGTCAAATGTCTGACCATCCAGAATATATTCCACCATCCCCTCCTCAAGCATGGAAACAAGATATTCATTGCTGCCTCCTCTGGCAAATCGTGCCCTGATCCTGTTTTTCTGCATAATCTGTCTGAAATATTCACCCACTGCCAGCGACGTACCTCCGGCGCCACTCTGGAAGGAAAAACCATCCTTTATAATGTCTGCTGCCTCACAAAATTTTGCTGTTAATTCAGCCAGCCGCAGCCTGTCGGGCGATCTTGTTATTTGTGTGGTCCCTGAGACAATCTGGTCCGTGTCTCCCAGCTTTTCTATCACCACAGTATAGTCAACGTAATTGCCTTCTATCTGCCAGGGAATACATGGAAAATCCACCAGATTGTCTGTCACGACAATTACTTTACCGGCAAACTGAGCATCGGCCAACGCAAAGCCAAGTGACCCGCAGGCAGAGTTCCCGTACAATCCATTGGCATTTCCAAATGGGTCAGCAGTGGGGGCTCCTATTACAGCGATATCTATAACTACTTCTCCATCCTGGATCGCCTGGTATCTTCCCCCGTGGGATCTGAGAACACCGGTACCTTTCATACCCCCTTCCGATACAAATTTTCCTAACGGTCCGTTCATGCTTCCTTCGATATGATGAATAGTACCATCAACCAGGTACTGAATCAGGTGTTCATGACATGGAAAGGATGCAGATGGAAACCACCGCAGTCCTTTGATCCCCATTTGATGAGCTATATCAAAGATCATGTTGGCAAGATAATCGCCATTCCTGAAGTGGTGATGGGTGGAAATGGTCATTCCGTCCTTCAACCCTGATCTGATCAGTGCCTCCCGGAGATTTTCAACCCTTTTATCACCTCCTCCCGGATAATTGGCGCAACTGGATATTTGCGGCCCCCGGATTATTCCGTCAGGAATATGTTTTCCGATTCCTTTAAACGGAATTGCTTCTGACCCGTTCACCATGGTAGGAACCAATCTTCCTGCTGCATTTTCAATCATATCCGTCGATGTGGGTTTCATGATTAAATCATTTTATACTTTTTGGCCAGTAACAGGGTTCTTTCAGCACGTGCAACAACGGGTGCATCAATCATTTTACTACCCAGTGCGACAACAGCCATCCCCTTTTTCCTGGCTTCATCAAATGCATCTTTCACCTCCCTGGCCCGCTCAACTTCAGCCTCGGAAGGCTTAAATCCCTCATGTATCACCTTAATCTGTCCCGGATGTATACAGCCCATCCCCTCAAAACCCAGTGCGGATGACTCTTTTACATTTTCCAGTAACCCCTCCGGGTTTCCAACATCGGAATATACCGAATCGATGGGCTGAATTCCTGCTGCCTTGCAGGCATTTACAATCCTGCTCCGGGCATAGAATGTCTCTTTCCCACCAGCAGTTCGGGAAACACCCAAATCGGCAGTAAGGTCCTCCAGTCCAACAGCAACTGCTGCAACCCTCCCCGAAGCCGTTGCCAGTTGAAAAGCATTCTCAACACCCAAAGCACTCTCAATAATTGGCATAAGGTAAACTTCCCGTTCACTTCCCGCACTTTCAAGGGTGGATTCTATCACCTTTTCCACTTCACGGATCTGCCAAACCTCTTCACATTTGGGTATCAGGAGAAGGTCCGTAAAATGCGGTACAACAACTGCGGCATCTTCGAGTCCCAGGGGGAGCTGATTGATCCGCACCATCCGTTCGGCACCATAAAAATTGATATTTCGCAGAACATTTCTTACCAATATCCTGGCCTCAAACTTTTTTTCCGGGGCGACCGAGTCCTCCAGATCAAGAATAATACCATCCGGTTCATGGATGCCTGCATTGATCATCATGGCAGGATTATTACCGGGAATATACAAGCGCGACATTCTGAAACGTTCACGATGGCTTTGGGGCAGATCAGGTACTACAAAAGGGAGTAAAAATTCTTTCCTTGAATTGGAGACTTGCTTAATGGCTGCCTCCAACCGGGCAGCAATTACATGGGGTAATGCACCACTGTCTTCTATCATTACCTCCGCATCATGGATATCATAATACCGGATAATCTCATTAACCAGCTTGTGCATTGAATCGCCGTACATGGAGGCCACCTTGCTCTGTATTTCCGTTTGAATCCCACTACGGTCGGTAAGTGTAATGGTAACCCTGCAATCGGACCTTATGCCATCACCGGCATTGCCGGCAACACCTGTTTTTTCCATGTTTAAGGATTTGTGATACCTGAACAAAAATAGTCAGAGGATTCGGCAGTTCACTTTGTTAAGCTATGTTTAAGAGCAATACTACCAGAGAAAACTAAGTAATATTCCTGCGGCTACTGCACTTCCAATGACTCCTGCCACATTGGGTGCCATGGCATGCATGAGCAAATGGTTCGTCGGATCCTCTTTTAATCCAAAGTTCTGGACAACACGCGCACTATCCGGTACAGCTGAAACTCCGGCTGCCCCGATCAATGGATTTAATTTCTTTCCATCAGGCGTAAACAGGTTCATAACCTTGGCAAACAGGATTCCTCCTGCTGTGGCCACCATAAAAGACAACGCCCCCAAACCGAATATAAGCATCGATTCCGGCGTAAGAAAACGGTCGGCCTGCGTAGATGCTCCTACCGTTAATCCCAGTAGAATTGTCACAATATCGATCATGGATGTTCTGGCTGTTTCAGCCAGTCGTTTTGTCCTGGTAGATTCCTTCAAAAGATTTCCAAAAAATAGCATTCCCAGTAGTGGCAGGGAGCTCGGTGAAATAAAGGTGGTTACTATAAGCCCGATTAAAGGAAACAGTATCTTTTCCGTTTGTGATACTGCCCTGGGTGACGACATTCTGATCACCCTTTCCTTTTTTGTTGTCATCAGCCGCATAATAGGTGGCTGAATTACCGGAACAAGCGCCATATAGGAATAGGCTGCAATGGCAATGGGACCAATCAGGTGTTCTGCAATCCTGGATGACAGGAAAATTGCAGTGGGACCATCTGCACCTCCAATAATCCCAATGGCTCCTGCCTCCCTCATGTCAAAACCGAGCCAGATAGCACCCAGGAAGGTGAGAAAAATCCCAACCTGGGCAGCCGCCCCAAGAAGCATGAGCCGGGGACGTGAAATAAGTGAAGAAAAATCGGTCATGGCACCAATCCCAAGAAATATCAGTGGTGGGTAAACACCGCGCATCACACCAAAATAGAGATAATTCATTACACTGCCCTCCTGGTATATTCCTACCTGCAGGTTGACCCCATCACCCTGAAAAAATGGTATATTTCCCATAATGATCCCTGCACCTATTGGAATCAGCAAAAGCGGTTCGTAATCGTATTTTATGGCCAGGAAAATAAAGAAGAGCCCCACAAATATCATAACCAGGTGGCCCGTTGTAGCATTACGAATTCCGGTAAACCTGTAAAACTGCCGGAGTCCTTCCAACGCAGTTTGTCCTATGGATGTTTCCGCCTGGTTGTCTGATAAAGCCAACGGCTGTTCTTGTTCTGCAGCAGTAATGGTTTGAATATTTCCCTGGGGAAAAACTACTGTTCGCAGTAAGGCCAGGACCAAAATTACTGAAGCAATGGTAAGCAGTTTCCTCATGGTATCAGATGATTAATACAAGTGTATCTCCCTGTAAGACAGAATCCCCGGCATTTACTTCAATGCTTTCCACTACCCCCTTACGATCTGCCAACACCTTGTTTTCCATTTTCATTGCTTCCATCACCATGAGTATATCTCCCTTCTGTATAATATCACCCGGACGCACAAGGATGGAAATTATATTCCCGGGCAGGGGAGCCGTAATAGGATGTGCGTCACCGCTTTCTCTTTTCTTTATCTCGGGGTCGGATGGCTCCTTCACAGGCGGTTCAATTACCCTGGGAGTCTTTGATGTTTTCACTTTCCTGTGTATTTCAACCTGGTAAGGAGTACCGTTGACTTCCAGTGTGGCAATATTTTCTTCTATCCCGATTACATCAACCGCGTAATCGTTACCATGAATTGTAAATTTAAATTGTTTCATCGCAGTTTATATTCTGTTGAACTGGTTACGAACAGCATATATTTTTGAACTCCAGGGAGAATAGGATTTTGAAACTTTCTTTATGGTAAGTATCCCGCTCTCTTCATCATGTAATTCCGACAGCATGATATGCAGTGCCAGGGAAATGGCTGCGGTTGTTTCGCCCGGTATGCCCAATTCCTGTTTATCGGTCTTTGATTTTCCCCTTATTTTTTGTTTCCTCCCGTAATTCATATAAATGAGTTTAGGGAGTATATTGAATAACCAGAACAACAACACCAAAGATGCAAAAACAACAACGTATCCAACCATTGCAATAACGATAGAATCAGTGGTTAGTACAGTTCCGGTAATTATCAGAAAAGGTATCATAACGGTATATTTGCATGTTTTTTCGGAGGGTTCATCTCTTTCTTGGTTACCAGCGTCTGCAAACCACGGATAATACGAAACCGTGTATTTCTCGGTTCGATGACATCATCGATATATCCATACCTTGCAGCTTCGTAAGGATTTGCAAACTTCTCATTGTATTCATTGCTTTTCTTTTCCATGAATGCCTCTTTTTCATGGGGATCTTCTATCTCCCTGAGTCTCTTTCCCTCCAGAATCTCGATTGCTCCTTTCGCACCCATTACTGCAATTTCAGCAGAAGGCCAGGCGTAATTCAGGTCTCCACGCAACTGTTTGGAACTCATAACATCATGTGCTCCACCATACGATTTTCTAAGTGTAACGGTAATCTTGGGTACAGTTGCCTCTCCGTAGGCAAACATCAGTTTGGCACCGTGTATGATAATTCCTCCGAATTCCTGTGCACTACCGGGCAGAAAACCCGGCACATCAACAAATGTAACGATGGGGATATTAAAGCAATCGCAGAGGCGGACGAAGCGGGCTGCTTTCCGGGATCCATCAATATCAAGTACTCCGGCCATATAATTGGGTTGGTTTGCCACAATTCCCACGGGATAACCGTTTAGCTTGGCAAAACCCACAACGATATTTCTGGCATACTTACTGTGCACCTCAAGAAATTCGGCCCTGTCTACAACCAGGGAAATAATATCCATTACATCGTAAGGCTCGTTGGGATTTTCAGGGATGATTTCATTCAGATCATCTTCCCGTCTGTCGATGGGATCAGAACATTCGGTTTGAATGGGATCTTCCAGGTTATTCTGGGGAAGAAATGAGATTAGCTTTCGTATCAGCAGCAGTCCTGCCTCTTCATTCTTAACCATAAAATGAGAAACCCCGGATTTGGATGAGTGCATCTCTGCTCCCCCAAGAGCTTCTGTGGAAATCACCTCTCCTGTAACTGCCTTGGTTACTTTAGGGCCTGTCACAAACATATATGAGGTTTTCTCACTCATAATAATGAAATCTGTGAGTGCCGGTGAATAAACTGCTCCTCCTGCACAAGGACCGAAAACGGCTGAAATTTGCGGGATCACTCCCGATGCCAGAATATTCCTCTCAAATATCTCTGCGTAACCTGCAAGACTCCTTACTCCTTCCTGGATTCTGGCACCTCCACTGTCGTTAATTCCAACAACCGGGGCGCCAACTTTCATGGCCATATCCAGGATCTTGCAAATTTTCATGGCATGGGTTTCCGAAAGTGATCCTCCAAATACAGTAAAATCCTGTGCATAGACATAGATCACCCTTCCATCTATGGTACCATGTCCCGTTACCACTCCATCTGACAGGTAAACCTCCTTTTCCAATCCAAAATCATGACTCCGGTGCATGACAAACATATCCTGTTCTTCAAAACTTCCTTCATCCAACAGGATATGTATCCGCTCCCGGGCCGTGAGTTTTCCTTTACTGTGCTGGGATGCGATCCGCTCCTCTCCTCCGCCGTCCTTAGCCTTTTCACGCAGTTCAATTAGTTGCCTGATTTTATCAATGCTGCCCATTTCGGTAATTTTTATTCGCTGCAAAACTCTGTTAATACCCCGAATGTTGATTTAGGATGAAGGAAACCGATTCTGAGCCCTTCAGCACCAGATCTTCCCTCCCTGTCTATCAGCTTTACTCCTTTCTCTTCAACAGCCTTCAAAGCCTCATTTACATCAGGCACAGCAAAGGCAATATGGTGGATCCCCGGCCCTTTCTTCTCAATAAATTTGCCTACAGGGCCCTTTGAATCTGTAGATTCCAGTAACTCAATCTTGGTCTCCCCTATTTTAAAAAAAGCTGTCCTGACCTTCTGATCCGATACCAACTCTATGGCATAGAGCTCTAGTCCCAGTACCTCTTGGTAGTATAAAATCGCAGCATCCAGATTCTCCACTGCGATTCCAATGTGTTCAATGTGTGTTGGCTTCATAATGTTAATCGTTATTCTATACAAAAATAGCTGATTAAAAATCCATTAATCATCTAATTCAACTGTAAAATGAAACTGTAATGCCTGTTCTTAAGCAGGAAGCTGCATTGGTATCTGTGCAGAATTATCCAATCTACCCTTACACATATCTTTCTTTATGCAAGCCGATAGTTATTCCAATAGAAGGATTTGGATCACTGCCCTTTAAAAAGGTGAAAATTGTACGAAAAAACATTGAGCCGGGTTATTCCTCTTCAATGGATCTATAGATCATCTTTTGAATTTCGGTTCGTACATTCAAAGAAATCAGTTTTGGATTGTACTGATCAGGGTGAACCCTGTTGGAAAGAAAGATATACAACAGATCGTATTTCGGATCCATCCAAACCATGGTACCTGTAAATCCTGTATGGCCGTAGCTAACTTCGGAAGCTTCATTGCATGCCGGACCGGCGTCTTCTTCATCGGTAATGGGTCGGTCGAATCCCAGGGCCCTACGGTTTTCAACATCACAAAACTGACACCTTGTAAACTCAGATAAAGTTGCAGAATCTATATATTTTTTCCCTCCGTATGTTCCCTGGTTCAAGTACATTTGCATCAGTTTAGCTAGGTCATTGGCATTGGAGAAGAGTCCTGCATGCCCGCAAATACCTCCCAGCATAGCAGCTCCAGGGTCGTGCACATGCCCCCTGATCAACTGACGCCGAAAAATCATGTCATTTTCTGTGGGCACGATTCGATTGCTGTCAAACCGGTTCAATGGTAGAAATCCAAGGGTTTCGGCTCCCAGGGGGGCATAAAAGTTAAACCATGAGTAGGGATAAAAAAGCGTGTCAGTGATATTTTCAACCATTTTGTACAGGTAATAATACCCGAGGTCACTGTACCTGTATTCCTTATTCTCCAGGGGAGTCTGCATGATGGTATTATAAATGGAATCACGGTAGTCTCCACGTAAATAAAGGTTTTCTGCAACCTGCAGCGGATATTCAACCGAATACTCCTTGCTGTAAACCCCCTCCCTGTAAACAATATTCCGGTTGGCATAGGCCACCGGTCCCAGTTTATAGGGATAGGTATAATTGAAGCCTATGTTGAATAGTGTCTGTGCCGTATCCAGTGGTTCCAGTGTGCTGGTATAAAATGGAATCCAGGCCTTTAGTCCTGCCTGATGGGTAAGTATATCCCTGATCTTCAATGGTCCCATATCTGTAGTATCCAGTTCTTTAAAATAATTTCCAAGGGTATTATCAATACTGAACCGCTTCTCGTCCTGGAGCTTCATGATGGCAGGAATCGTAGATGCTATTTTAGTGATGGATGCCAGGTCATAGAGATGATCATTGTGGACTGGCTGCCGTTTCAAATAGGTGTGATAGCCATAGGATTTGTTCCAGATCACCTCGCCCTTCCTGGCGATAAACAGCTGGCACCCGGGCATCGCTTTATTGAAGATCGCATTATTAATAATTTCTTCCATCACCAGCAGGCTGTCAAAATTCATTGAAACAGCTTCGGGACAACCGTATCGCAATCTTATATCACCCCTGGTAATGATACCTGTTCCTGCAGGATAGTCTGCTCCTGCAGATACCGGAAGTCTTCCTGTAATACTCGTTCCTCCAAAAATTCCCTGTGCAGCAAACTGCTGGTTATACATATCTCTGGTATAGGAGACCATGATTGCATCTGCATTGTCCAGTTTTCCCAACACATTCAGCGCATAGGGATAACCAAAAAGATTAACGATCAGATCACCGTCAAAATCAATGGAATTCAAAAATTCACTGACCTCCGGAGGGATATCGAAATTGTTACCAAATGACCTTGTGTAATACAGACTTACAATCAATGTATTGTATTTCAGTAAATTCCTTTTCAAAATTGTATCGGCCGGGTATTCCTGAGGATGCCGATAATAATAATGGTCAGCTGTATGGTACAGATCCAGGTAGCTTGTAAACGGTGTTGATTCACTGACGCCCAGGTTCAGGGTTGCCATCTGAATGTTTTCCAGATGCATCAATGGCAGGAGACCCTCCTTGCATTTCACCAGGGTGATTGCATTTTTTGCAAGATTATGCTGAAGCGGCAAATATTTTCGGGCATTGAGCCTGGCTGCTAATTGATCGGTATTTACCGGATGATAATCGTTTAGGCCCACCCACGTTTTGGCCAGCAGAATCTTACGACAGGAGGCATCGATCTGCTCTTCCCTGATATCCCCTTTTCGGACCGCTCTCTTAATTCTCGCAATAGCTTTATTTACATCGGAAGGCATAAGAATAATGTCATTCCCGGCCAATACCGCTTCCACTTCAGCATCTCCGGGTTCGAAATGGTTGGTAACCCCCTTCATGCTCATGGCATCTGTAACGATTAGTCCTGCAAACCCCATTTCCTCCTGAAGCAACTCATGAACGGCTGACGCAGAAAGGGTTGTGGGCCTGTTTTCCCGGTTATCCAGTGCCGGTACATGGAGGTGCCCTACCATAATTCCGGTTAGCCCGCTTTTAATGGCTGTGGCAAATGGATACAGCTCAATGGAATCCAGTCTTTCCCTGTCGAAATTTAATACAGGCAGATCCAGATGGGAGTCAACATCAGTGTCGCCATGTCCTGGAAAATGTTTAGCTGTAACCAATATGTTTTCAGATTGCAAACCTGTAAATATCGCTCTTACCTTTTCGGACACATTATCCCTCTCCTCCCCGAAAGATCTGGTATTGATCACCGGATTGTCAGGATTGTTGTTGATATCAGCCACAGGAGTAAAATTCATATGAACGCCCAGATCGGTCAATTGCCTGCCCATATCTTTCCCCATTCTGTAGATCAGGTCATTATCCCTGATGGCGCCCAGCATCATCTGCCGAGGATATTTTATCACACTGTCGAGCCGGAAATCCAGTCCCCACTCAGCATCCATAGCGATCAACAACGGAACGGATGAGGCTCCCTGCAATTGGTTGGTCATGTGGGCCTGTCGTACAGGACCTCCCCCGAAAAATATAATCCCGCCAACCTTCTCCTTCTCTACCAGGTGAAGTATCTGTTCAACATGTGATGCATCCTGGTTGGAGTAAGCCTGTACCATAATCATTTGCGCAATCTTGTCATCCAGGGTCATACCCTGCATAACCGAATCGGCCCAACCCGGATCCACATACAGAAAGGGAGGGTCCACAACTGCCGCCAGTTCACTGACATCATGGGAATGAAACCCGGGATTTACCGGAGAAATTAAAAAAAATAATCCCGGAATAACCAGGCTGATCCAACGTAATTTTCTCTTCATCGGCCCGTCGGATTTTAATACCCCAGTTTTCTGGAAACAGATTCAGGTACAGCATCTTTATGCAACATGAAAAAGATAGTCTTGGCTCGCATGTACGCTTCAGAACAGTAAAAATATCCTTGATAAATGTGATTTTCAATACCCCAGGAATTCTTTACTTTGTAGAATTTATTCCCGTCCTGATCTACGGCTGTTCCCATGATATGCATCAGGTGATCATCGGTGGTAAGGTAATTATCAAACCATTGTTGTCGCAACTCCTGGGTAATGTTACGTTCCTTTTTGGGGGAAGAAAAATCATAAAACAACGCCTCTTTCTGCCTGTCTGACAATTCACTCCAACGACCCCGCTCCAGGTCAGACAGGTCTCTGTCTTCTTCTGAAGGAATCAATGCCAGTCCTTCAGTCCAGCGGAATCCCTTTTCACTCACATCTGCATCCCAACATACTGTGTATCCTTTTTTAAGTGCATTATCCAGGACCAACATTAATTCATCCAGCGTTACATTGTCCACATAGTTCCAGCCCCAATTGTCGGGTATCTCCAGAATAAATGGCTCATAATAAGGTTGGTGGGTAAATGATCCGATGGTAACGTAATCGTTCGGATCCAGTTTCAGAGAAGCTGCAAAACTTTTCGGTGAAAATGTTGAACCCTCATAACTGAAAGATTCCGGATTATTACCCAGGTAGGAATCAAGGATTCCATCATAGCCGGCGTGCCAGACAGGTGTAAGTTTCCGGTTCGGATTCTTGACAACACCTTCCACATAACCATGGAGCAATTCAAACATTTCACTGTGCACATGACCATCCTCTCCAATGACAAGTCCGTTATAGGCACTCTCCGGAACCAACCCGTATTTTTTCCAAACCATGATCAGATCATGCGCAAGACCGCCCTGGCTAAAATTGGTTTTACCCTGCATCCGTACATATTTGCCGGCCTTTTCATTATAACAATGCCTGACAAGATACATTTCGGAAAGGTCATATTCCCCCTTCCCCATTCTGAGAAGTTCCGCTTCCAAAAATGAAATGGAAGCAAAACTCCAGCACGTGCCGGTTCTATGCTGGTCCTTAACAGGTGTTACATCAATATGTATCTTGTCTGTGAAAGTATAACCCGATTTCTGTGCACTGATGATTCCTGAAACAGAAGTAAAAATGATTATCACTGCAACTACAGTAAACTTGCTTCTCATAGATTTTAATTTTCGTTTCTCAAATATAGCTGAATGTAGAAAAGAGCAAAAGCTATTTTGAACTTTTTTAATCCCAAGCTGAAATTCGGTGGAGGATGAATTTGGTGGTGACCTGTTTAAACTGACATCTTATTGATCATTTCATGCACTTTCTCTGTATAGGTCCTGGAAACCGGTATTCTGCTTTCTCCACTGTCCTTCAGATAAATATACAAATTGGTTCCCGACAACCGGACCATTTTTACATTTTCAAAATTCACCATATACGATCTGTGGCATCTGTGGATCATTGTATTTTCCAACTCCTTTTCAAGTTTCTTCATGGTATTTCTGAGCATAATTTTTTTCACCCGCTGTTTATCATTAACAAATACAGTCACATAATTATCGGTGGATTCGATGAATAATACATCTTCTGAGTTCAGTGAAAATCTTAGTTTATCAGTTTCATCATAAAACGTGATCAGGTTTTTGGTAAAGTATTCAGCAGAAGTTGCTTTTGAAAGCTCCTGTAGTTTACGACCCTGGTCCTGCCAGGAATAATAGAGCCAGGAAATAGAATAGGGAATAACCAACACAAAAAATGTGACCAACAGCAGTTTTATATATTGTTCAAATGGATTAGCCTCATTATGTAAAAGGTAAATATCAATCATAATATAGGCAAAGGCAAGGAGGAGAACTTCCAGAATATTCCAAAATATATAGATCAGGAAATTAATTCTCCTTTTTTGTGCCAGTGCGATAAATACCAGGCGGCTAACCACAATTACCATGATACCAGCCAGTATATAGAGGCAGGAAATAAGGAATAATTCAGGTTTACCGGCTGCAAACCACCCCTCAGCGTTAAAAGGGGCGTAAATATTGATAAATATCAGTGCGAAGATAGCTGTAAAAGATATCTGTCTCAACACATTTATTTTATCGACTAAATAGTCCGGTATTTTTCGTAAAAGGAAATGCATCTTCATTAAGCAGACTAAAAATATTGGAATACGTTTATCAAAATTCGTTTAAGATTAATAATCCCTTATAAAGTATCAAAGAATCTTTAGTTCTGTCCGTCTGTTCATTGACCTGCCTGCTTCCGTGTCATTATCCGCCACCGGGACAGTATCACCGTATCCCCTGGCCTTCAGACGATAATCTTGAATACCCCTGGCAGTGAGAAAGGCAACCACCTCTTCGGCCCGTTTTTCTGACAGTTCCAGGTTATAGTTGGCAGTACCTGTGTTGTCGGTGTGTCCGGAAATTTCTACTGATACATCACTGTTTAATTCAAGAAATTCAAACAGCTTACCAAGCTCCACCCTGGAAGCCTCTTTTAGTTTATATGAATCGGTATCAAAGAAAATATTATTCAGAACAATTTTTTTACCCTGGAGGATAGGTTCCAGGGGTATATCTTTACGGTAAGGATCGAGTTTATCATAATGTTGTACCAGTTCAAAATGATCAGAGTAAAACAGATATCCCGGTTGGGAGACATTAAAAGCATATGCCGCACCAGCCGGAAGACTCACCAGGTAGTTACCTTCACCCGGATTTGAAACAGACTCCATCACAAGTTTTCCGCTGCCCAGGTCCAGCAACTGAAACCTGGCCTCCAGCCCCTTCATATTACGCGAATCATAGACTCGTCCTGTAATATAGGATACAGGATTGGGTCGCATTTTTTCGGGCATATCAAAGGTATAGATATCTGTGTCGGTCCCTTCCCGCCGGTTGGTGGAGTAATATGCCCTGTTTCCGCGGGCATTTACGATAAAGCCAACCTCTTCGTTATGTGTGTTGATAGGGTAACCCAAATTTACCGGGCTACTCCATGTCCCATCATGGTTCATTCTGGCGAGAAATATATCTCCCCTTCCCATACCTGGCCAACCATCGGATGAGAAATATAATGATTTTTGATCCGGATGGATAAACGGTGACTGCTCCGTCCCTGCCGTGTTAATGCTGTCGCCCATATTGACAGGTTTACTCCAGGAATCACCGGTTCTTTCCGACATCCAGAGGTCAAAATCTCCTTTTCCCCCGGGTCTGTTACTCGTGAAGTAAAGGGTTCTGCCATCTGCCGAAATCGCGGGATGCTTTTCACTGTAAACTGTATTGACTGGTTCTCCAAGGTTTACCGGCTTGCTCCATCTTCCATCCTCATCAATTCCGGAATAATAGATATCGCACATTCTTCCATATCCGTCCGGCCTGTTGCATGCGGTAAAAAAAATATACTTTCCGTCAGCTGTAATGGTCTGTGCCCCTTCATTGGCATTTGTATTCACTGGTTCTCCCAGCCAGGTTCGATCAACCCATGCAGCATTTTCCTTCTTTGCATAATAAAAATCCTCCTGTATCTCAAGCCTGTGTGCCGGCAAACCGGGATTCGGCGGACCAAGTACCGTAAAAAACAGGGTCCTTTCATCAACTGAAAGTGACGGCCAGTATTCATATTGATCCGTATTAACGTCCGGTCCTAATGATTCCGGATTAAACGGTACAGGATTTTTAACTGCTTCAAGGGCAAACGCCAGGTTCTTCCCCAGGTCTTTGGCAATCGACTGCGATTTTGGATCATTAAAGCCAAAGCTGTTCCATATATCGAGATGCTCCATAGATTCTGCATATTGCCCGATATTAAATTCAATATTTGCCACCTTAAGATAACCATGACCAAATTTATCGGGATCGATTTCCAGTCCTTTCAGGTAATATTCTGCAGCCTTTTCACCGTTTTGTTTATCCATGTATATCTGGGCCAGCATAAACCAGGCCTCTACGAAATCTTGCTCTTTATCCACCGCTTTCCACAAAAATGTTTCGGCCTCCACATCCTGTTTCTGGCTAAAATAGTCCCGCGCTTTCTCAAAATGTTTGATAGCCCTGTTTGATTTGACTGAATATTCCTGGGCAAGGCCGGAGATACCCGTAAGTAGTATAAATATGCATGTAACGAACCTCATCTCAGTTAAATTATTCCTTATAAGATACAAATATTTTCATTTATTTCGGTTCGTTTTAAAAAAGTTACCCTGATTGGTCAGGGAATGTGCATATACTTGTGTGCCTGGAGAGATATGCCCCATAAAGGATGATCCTTGGCAAACTCAATGATCAATGGTAATATCTTTTCCCGTCTGCTCCATTCGGGTTGCAGGTAGTGTTTACAACTATCTGAAACCAGATTTGATTGTTCCATGGCCCATTCCAGGTCAGATTCTTCCGCGATGATCACTTTCAGTTCATGGGCTTTTTGGTGAATATCACCCACGGGAGGCATGTTTTGCTTTGGTGAAAGACATATCCAGTCCCAGCAGCCAGTAAGTTCATAGGCACCGCTTGTTTCAAGAAAAGTTTCTATTCCTCTTTGCTTAAGCAGTTCAGTGAGGGGCCCCATATCCACCATGAGCGGTTCGCCTCCTGTTACCACCACAGCTGCTGCAGGATATACAGATGCCCGTTCCACAATATCCGTAATTTCAACCGGAGGATGGAGGCCCGGATTCCATGAGAACTTTGTATCACACCAGCTGCATCCCACATCGCACCCACCAATTCTAATAAAATAAGCTGCATGGCCTGTATGGTACCCTTCGCCCTGCAAGGTATAAAATTCCTCCACAAGGGGAACTTTCAATCCCTTATCAAACAGATCATTATTCTTCTTCACTTCCACCTACTCTTTTTTTGCAAAGATATCAATATGCCCGATAAAGGGCTTGTTTAAAGACTCTTTTCTCCGATGTAACAAAAATATTGCCTGATTCATCGTAACAGACACCTTCCACCTGTGTGCCCGACAGGGAAGGGTATCGCCGCCCTCTTCCCCCGCATTCAATGATAGCCGGATCACTGATAAAACTATATCTGATCAATACCGGGAACAAATACCGGTATCCAGAAAGAATAACCTCCCTTTTCCCGATATCTATATCAGCGCCGGTGATGAGTGCATTCACAGGATAAGTGACCCTTGATTTTACCTGGTAATGCCCCTGGGTTTTGGGAAGCACATACACCCTGGTGTTCAGTGTAACCCAATCTTTTGCAAAAAGATAGAGGCTGTCTCCATAGGCGAGGACAGCTTCACAATCATGGGAATAAAAGCCCCTGGATGAAACCGTTTTCTCTTCATCATAGGTAAATGTAATTTTGTCTGCCCCATTGATACTTAATTCTCCCTCTGGTTTCAAGGCAGGAATTTTATAAATTACAAGCGTATCCCTTGTTCCGAAATTGTTGCCCACATCAGCGATAAAAAAACTAGTGCCATCAAAGGCTATATCTTCCCAATCCACATTGGTTGCTCCCTGGATTATCGTTTTCGTGAGATTGGAGCTGTTGGATGTAAATGTGTAAAGCGCCGGTTCTCCACCCGAATCATTGAACGAGACAAATCCGTTACCTGTACTTGCCAGTCCGCTGGTTTCGTTCAGGGTGTCAGAAAGTGTTGTAATCCTTTTAAGTGGACCTGTTGTCGGATAATCGCAACTGGCCGGGTAAAAATTGTAAGTACAGGAACCTGCCGTAAGTGCCAGGGGCAAACATATTATCCGAAAAAAGCGCCGGTTCATCGAAAATTATTTGGCCTCTCCCACTCCGAGCGCATCAATAAATTTCTGTTTAAAATCCGTATTGTCAAAGATTCCTGTAAACAACTCAGCCCCGGGTCCATAGGAATACACGGGTATCAATGTTCCTGTATGACCACCAGTAGTGAATGCAGTCTCAACCGTTTTATTTACAGGATCGCCCTTTATTACCACCATTCCTCCTGTCTCATGGTCCCCGGTTATTACCACCAGTGTTTCCCCATCCTTTTTTGCAAAATCCAGAGCCACTTTAATTGTTTCGTTGAAGTCAATGGTTTCAGTGAGTACATATTCCTGATCATTGGCATGACCACCCCAGTCGATCATAGACCCTTCGATCATCACGAAGAATCCATTCTCTTGCTGGCTCAGCAATTCAATGGCTTTTTTGGTTGCCGCAGGCAACATATCACCTCTTCCATCAAGCATACGTGGATTATGTTCAGGGGCTGTAAGCGCTGCCAGTTTGCCTGATGTATGTGCAAGGAATTCCTCTACACTGGTTGCTATGGTATATCCATTTGCCATAAGATCTTTTGTGAGATCCCTGCCATCTTCACGTTTCGTAAAATGATTAAGTCCCCCTCCAATAAACAGGTCAATGTCTGTCTTCAGAAAATCAGCTGCAATGGCTTCATAGTCATTCCTGCTGGCCTCATTGGCAATAAAAGCTGCAGGAGTGGCATGGGTAATAGCTGAAGAGGAAACAAGGCCCGTGGCCATCCCTTGCGCTTCTGCATATTTGAGAATGGAAACCAGGTCATTAAGTGATGTATCTACCCCAATGGCCCCATTGTTGGTTTTTGCGCCACATGCCAGGGCTGTGCCTGCAGCCCCGCTATCGGTAATGTATCGATTTGCTGAATGTGTTGTCTGCAACCCCACATGGGTGACTTCCTCAAGAGCCAATGGTCCCCCGTTTACCGTCCTGGCTGCATACATCTGAGGCAAACCCATTCCATCTCCAATCAGAAAAATGATGTTCTTTGCAACAGGTTGATCACTGCTTTGCGAAGCACAAGCTCCAAAAATAACCAGGTATCCTGCAATAAATAGTGATCCTGTAAGTCTCAGAAATAATTTCTTCATCAGATTTATTTTTTAAAAAGTTTTGAAATGTAGTAATAAACGATTCGCAATACTCCCAATGCCAGGTATAGTATGACAGTGACAAGCAATACCACTGGTATTTGAGTAAGTAATTCAATGGCCTGGGTGCCGAACTTGATGATGCCTACAATATTCAGCACAACAGCTGCCAGGGTGCAAACCGCCAGGATATAAAGTTCTCTTCTCTTTTGTATGGAAGTGATAACAGTATCTTTCATGATATGATAAATATTAGATCACTAAATTTTCCGGCCAGAAAACGACCTCATTTTTCTTCATTGCCTCGTATCCCATAATCGTAGCTATGCTGGCATAGAATCCTTCTTTTGTTATCCACTTCTCCACACGATTTGCCCGTACATTTGCCACAAAAGCCTCCATTTGCATAATAGAGCCGTCCGATTTCATTACCTCATCAATAATGTAAGCCCCCGTATCTTCAGATGGATCATCAGGCACCCAACTGGGGCCGCCTATGGGCACCACATCAAATATCTTTTTTTCGATATGGTTAATCAGTTGCAGTAGACCAGGCGCCGGTTTTGGAAATTCCTGAAATTTAAGTCCTGCCTCAAGCTCCAGGGTGCCAAGGGGTCCGAGAATCTGCTCTTCCAGCCCATACTTTTTGTTGCTGGTCATGGAATCGTATACCAGGTGTGTTCCTCCAGGATATTTGTATACCAGGTTTACGTTGTCGTATACCTCTCTGCCGTCATGCCAGTGATTGATGCTTCCCGTACCCCAGACGCATTCGGGCTTTTCCTTTAAAAACCAGTTAGCTACCTGGATCTGGTGACTGGCCAGTTCGGTCATCAGCCCCATAGAATACTCATCGTAGAGTCGCCAGTTGATCTTACGCTCCAGTTCAGGTGAAGGGACTTTCCTGCGCCAATCGTTGTTTCGGTGCCAGTAGGCACGGATCTGGGTAATTTTCCCAATCAGTCCATTATTGATATCTTTCAATGCCTGCTGGTACCTGATATTGAACAACCGCTGATGGCCAATATGGAGTATCCGGTCATTCTGCAGATGTGCCTCAACCATGGCATTACACTCCTCGTATGTCTGGGCCATCGACTTTTCACAGAATACATGGAGCCCGGCATTCAGTGCATCGATTGTGATCCTGGTATGTTCATGCAGCGGGGTAGCAATAATTACGGCATCCATTTCCTCCTGCTCAAGCATAACCTTGTAATCGTAATAACCCCTGGCTCCGGCCCCGAGCATCTCCTTCGTGCGCGTGTAATGGGGTTCGTAATTGTCGCAGTAGGCCACGATGGTCGCGCCAGGTATCATCTGGAGAATTTCCAGGTGATACAACCCCCTTGAACCAACTCCGATGATGCCTAATTTTATCGGTTTCTGTGGGTCCTGGGCCATCAATTCATTCATCCAGGGCATCCCTGCCACTGCAAGTCCGGAACCTGCCAGCATACCAAATGTTTTAATAAAATCTCTCCTGTCTGTCTCCATTTTTTTTGCAGTAATTTTTTATCTACTAAATTTCGTGTCTTTGTACCAATACATCTTCAAAATGTGACAAAATTTGCTTCTCATGTTCCTCTCCTGCGACGGTGAGCGCTGTTGAAAGCACCTCGGCTACCACAGGATTTTCTGCGACCACTGAAATCACTCCCTGAGCCATATAAAATCCACCATCCATGGGATTAATTATATGTCCCTGCTCTCCATATTTCTTCCTGTTATTCATGGAATTCCCTGAAACAGAAATTGATTGATTGAAAATTGTTACTTCCGACAAGGTTCTGTCCGACATTTGGGGATGTTGAATTCCCACCTTCCAGCCATCCCCATGCGGGTGATTTCCTATACCAAGAACACTGCTCCCGCCAAAGCTAATAAAAGCAGTTGGAATTTCTAATTCATGAATCATTTTTTCGATCACTTTCAATGCCATCCCCTTTCCTATCCCTCCCGAATCAATTCGTACATCTTTGTGTAAAAACCTAAGTGATGTTCCCTCTAAACTGAACCTTTCATTAAACGGAATATTGTGCAGTAGTTCAAATCTTTTGCCTGTATCCCTGATAAGATCAGGCCTGCTTGACCATCCGCCAAGCGTGAAGTCATAATATCCAAGCGTCTCTTTATTAAACCTGATCCCCGCTTCTATCAGCTCAAGAAGATACCCATTTACCTCCACCGCATGGTCAGTAGCCTCCCTGTTTACCTTACTCAGATCCGATTCGGGGTCATAATTGGATATCTGCCCCACCATATCCTCCATGCGTTGTGATATCCCTCTGGTAAGATCCAGTCCTTCGGGTTCAGCAATCCCAGGAATGACAATTTCCAGTCGCGTTCCCATGGTTCTGATCTGACGATAAAATATGGACATGAATAACAAGTTTATAATGAATCGGCCTGTAAAAGTAATGAAAATTGTAATTTAGCCCGAACAATCCTAAACGTTATGAAATCAATTCAAACTGCAATCACCTCTTATGGAATGTCAGGTATCGTCTTTCACGGTCCGCTGCTGGAAGTTCACCCGGGATTTGAAATAGTTAAGATCCTGGAGCGAAATCGAAACAACTCAGAAGGAAAACATTCAGGGGCCAGGATTGTCAGGGATTATAAGAATATTCTGCACGATCCTGATATTGAACTGGTTATTGTTAACACTCCTGATTACATCCACCATGAAATGACCATCAGCGCACTTGAAGCGGGAAAAAATGTTGTCGTGGAAAAACCCTTTACGCTCACAACTGCCCAGGCAGATGAGATCATTAACCTGGCCAGTAGAAGGAATTTGATGGTATCCGTATTTCAGAACCGGCGATGGGACGGTGACTTTCTTACCACTAAAAAAATAATTAATGACGGTAGCCTGGGCAGGCTCGTCTCATTTGAGTCACATTTCGACAGGTTCAGGAATTACATTCAGGATTCGTGGAAAGAAGACAACAGCCTCGGAGCAGGGACACTTTACAATCTTGGGTCACACATGATCGACCAGGCGCTTCACCTGTTTGGCATGCCAGGATACATTTTTGCCGATGTACGTAACCAGCGAACGAACAGCAAGGTGGACGACAGTTTCGATATTTTTATGCATTATCCGCATGTAAAATGCCTGGTTCGCGGAAGTTACCTTGTAAAGGAGGAAGGGCCAAGATATATTTTGCATGGTACTGGGGGAAGTTTTCTCAAGGGTGGAATTGATCCGCAGGAGGCTGACTTGAAAGCGGGAAAAATACCGGGATCCAGTGGCTGGGGTGATGATGAACCCGCAATGTACGGGATCCTGAATACTGTGAACGGAGATGGGGAGAACAGGGTTCCTGTGCCAACCATCGCCGGTAATTATTCTGCCTATTATGATAACATCTATGAACATCTCCGAAACCGGGCTGAGCTGGCTGTAACTGCCACAGAAGGAAGGGATGTGATTCGTATTATTGAAGCGGCATACGAAAGTGCCCGGAAGGGGGTGGTGGTCAGGTTCGACTGATCATCCTCTCATCTAACCAAAAAAACAGGAGATTGGCCCAAGTTTCGGTCCAACCTCCTGTATTATAAAGTAATTTCTCTATAATTCCCTGATTTTGATACTTCTGAAGGAGACCTGGTCACCATGTTCCTGTAAAAGGATATGACCGGATTCAGCCTCTCCAAAATTTTCCCAGACTTTGTATTTGCTTTCTGAAACAAGCTTACGGAATTCGTCGCTGCCACGCTCATATTCCAGTACTTTTATTGCATTCAGATAGTGCGCTACAACTTTTCCATCCGATACGATCCTGGCTGAGTTCCATACACCGACTCCATAAAACCGTTTGCTGTCAGATGCTTTGATCAGATCATAAAGGGAGGCCAGTGTTCTGCTGCCTTCGTGGTTGCCAAGCTGTGCATCCGGATGGTTTTTATCATCCAGGATCTGAAATTCCAGCCCTATTGCCGAACGGTTGTTTCCCTCCTCCTGTTCGGTTACGAAATATTTGATTCCACTGTTGGCGCCTTCTGTGATCTTGAATTCCAGCTGTAAGTCAAAATCTGCATATTCATCCATCGTTACAATGTCTCCTCCGTTCTGCGATTCGGCACCACCTGAGGGAACTACGGTAAGCACCCCGTCCTCAATGACCCAGCCTTGTTCAGGAAAAGTCTCCCTGTATGCGTTTCTCCAGCCATCGGATGTTTTACCATCAAATAACAGCTTCCAACCTTCTTCTATCTCCTCAGGGGCCAGTTTGTTAACCAGGCGGCTGTAAAGCGGCGCAGTTGATTCTGTCTCATACTGCTCAATATTTTCTGTAATGATCCTGATGTTCTTCCACATCACTTCAATACCCTCGTTCTCAGGCTCAGCTTTCACCTGGTGTACCTGCAGAGCAATAAATCCTTCCGGGGTCATCTCGTCATACAGGTTTGCCACAGCAACTCCGTTCAGAAAAGTTTTAATATGAGCCCCTACACATTCAACCCTGAATTTATTCCACTCGTTTGGCTTAAAAGCTGAAGTTGCAGATGGGTTAAGATCCAGTGCATATAACCACCCTCTTCTTGCTTCATCGTAAATTCCTGCCGACCATGCCCTGTCGGAGGGATCCAACTCAACCTGGTATCCGTGTACACGGCCATTCTTAAAATCAGACCTGCTTTCACTACGGATCTGCACTCCTGAATTCAGGCGCGGGTCAACTTTCACTTCATACTCCAGAATGAAATCACCGTAATTCTCTTCCGTACACAGGAAACTGTTAGGGGTATTCAAAACCGTTTTGCCAACAATCATGCCGTCTCTGACTTCATATTCTGCTTCACCGTTGCGTTGTATCCAACCTGAAAGGTCCTCTCCATTGAAAAGGTCGATCCATGGCTCCCCAGACTGGTTGCTGCATGAGAAAATGAACAATAACAATGTGATTCCGATTAATGATCCTGCTTTTTTCACTTTTTTATATTTTAGTTAAACATTAATACTTTAAAATATTTTCACCTATTACATTATGTCGTTTATGAAATTGAACCCTAAGCCACCTGGATTTTAACTTTTTTTCGCAAAGGTTAGTACATAAGGATTCCATCTTCTGAAATCGCACTGTTGGCATTCTCCATCTTTTCCCCAAAAACAGCAAAAACATATCCGCCTTGTTCACCAAGCCTGATCAGATGCGGATATTTATCCAATATTTTGCGGCTGTTGTCAGCTTTCATCACCACATAGAGCGGCTTCGTACCTTCCTCCCCTTCCAACCAGGCTTCTGTCATTTCCGCCTGTTGTTCTTCCGGCATCCCTGCTCCATAAAAGTAAGGGGCAAAGCTTTTAAATCCAAGCGTTATTACATTTTCATGCTCCCCGGAGTGTTGTTTCATAAAATCTATGGCCGGTTTCTGGATCATTCGTTCAATTTTTGGAACGAACAGCAGCATGGCAGAAAATGTGAATAACAAGGCAGTTGTGTGCAGTACTATCATCCCTGTCCGGTCCCTTCTGTTGATCCTGTTGATTGAATAAGCTATACCTGCCAGCAATATCACAGCCGGTAGGTAATCCAATATGCTCCATCCTGTTCCCGACAACAGGACCCCTTCGACATAGGGAGTCATCAATGATGAAAAGCGTTCCGTGAGAATCTCCGGTCTCATGAGCAGGGTAGGAACCAGTGCTGTCAGAGACACAAGGATAAAAGCGATGACCCCAAGCAGAACAAGCTGTATTTTTTTGATTTCAATTTTTCGTTCGCTCCAATGGTACACAAACCAGGCTGCTATAAATGTCATGGGAAAATAAGCCAGGGAACTGTAATGAACCAGCTTTGTTTCCACAAATGAAAAGAGAACCAGTACCAGCGCAATGAGTATAAACATCCACGTTCTGAATGTTTGTGCAAGATCACCCTCCTCTTTCTTCTTGGTAAAGCCCCCCAACATTAGAATGGAAGCAGGAAATACACCCACCAGAAGTATAACGAAATGAAATCCCGGAAAACCGCTGTGTCCGGCAAAATCATTTGTCAACAGACCCGACTGGTATGCAATAAAATCCTTGATCACCTGCATGTTTCCCTTTAATACAGCAACCAGGAACCATGATCCTCCAACAACAGCCAGGACAAAAATAAATAATACCACATGGGAGAATTTTACCGGAAGCTTTGCTTTTTTATACACCAGATAGATGGAAAAACTCAAAGCAAAAATCAATACAGCTACCGGCCCCTTTGTCAATACTGCAAGGCCCAGAAATAAAGCGGACAGAGCCACGTTTATGTGTCTTCGTGGAAATCTTTCCGGGACCAGGTAGAATATAAAGAAGATAAAACCATAGAAGATGAAAAGATTGAACCACGGATCAATGATCCCTGTTCGAAAGTAAAAAAATGGAAGTATCGCTGTTCCAAATGCAGCGGCCCAAAGCATGCCAAACTTATCTCCATGGATCCTTTTGCCAGTCAGAAACAGGGAAATGAGTACAATCACTCCACAGATAGCATTAGGAAACCGGGCAGCAAATTCATTTATCCCGAATATTTTCATGGAAATCACCTGCAACCAGATAAACATGGGTGGCTTTTCCCAGAACGGCTCATAATTAATGGTTACCGTCATGTAATCATTATTTACAATCATCTCACGGGCCGATTCGGCATAGATAATTTCATCCCAGTCGAACAGATGTACTGCACCTGAAAAAGGTAGTAAAAAAACCAGTCCGTACAAAATGGCCAGTATAAAGAAAATGTATGGTTTAAAAGTTATCCTCATGGTTTCAACACATTTAGAATAGAGCATTCTATCCAGGGGCGGGCGTACCTGCTAAAAATTCGCCAGGACAGCCATCCCAAAATCATTCCCAGGAAAGCTCCTGCGACCACATCCATCAGAAAATGGTGCGACAGGTATACTCTGCTGTATCCCACTCCTGCGGCAATAATAAACAAACCGGCCTGAAGCGCCCTTGATTTAGTTAGCAGCGCCATGGAAAAGAACAACCCGAAAGCTGTTGCTGCATGGCCGGATGGAAAACTGAGCCAGGTTAATACATCTACATCAGGAACCAGGTAAAGCTGGTAACCGGGATTGTGTATCTCAAAAAATTTTACCGGCCTGGGAAAATCAATAAATACAAGTCGCTTAAAAAACTGTGCGGCTAATCCGACTGATAGAAAGGCTGTCAGACCGGTAAAAAAATATCTGATGGAGATGAACAGTAAACCTGAAACAACAATTATTTGCATCAGCCCGTCCCCAAGATGCGTCCAGTATTTCATTAGATTATCCAGGAATGAGGTATGAAAACTATTGATTGCCATGTGTGTTTCCATCCTGGTATAAATCAGAACAATTATAAGCAATCCTGGGAGCACAAGTATGCTTCCCAATAGAAATATTCCTCCTGGAAGATTTTTGAGTTTATCTGAAAATGATTGATGCTTCATACATTATCAACTATTGCAAATGTAAGTATTTTTGTGAAGAGGCGGATTAGCTATCCATGTACTGAACCAAAGTCACTGACGTTCACCCGGTTTGCCTGATCGATTAGCTGAAGCCTGAATTTACGGGATTTAGCGGCAATCTTTTGATTTTAAAATAAGGCAAATTTTTCTACATTTGATAGTCCCAAAATTTCATCTAAAACTGCCTAATGAAAATTGAAGATTTGAAAGCCAGATTCCTGGACCTGTATGACAAGAGCAACGAAAATTTAAATTTATATTTTGCCCCGGGGCGTGTAAACCTAATCGGTGAACATACCGATTATAATGGAGGTTATGTTTTCCCCTGTGCCCTCTCCTTCGGAACATATCTACTGGCAAGGAGGAACCATACCCGCACAGTAAAATTCTCCACAGTCAACTTTGACAGCAGTGGAGAAATATCACTGGACGGGGCATTTGAAAAGGATGGTAATTCATGGATCAACTATCCACTCGGTGTGATAAATGAATTGCGTAAACTGTCCATGGAAATTGAGGGGTTGGATCTTCTCTATTCTGGAGATATTCCCAACAGTGCAGGACTCTCCTCTTCAGCTTCCATTGAAATGGTGACCGGTACGGCCCTCAATGACCTGTATGGTTTCAATATTGAAAAAATGGAACTGGTAAAAATCGGACAGAAGGCTGAAAATAATTTCGTAGGGGTCAATTGCGGTATTATGGATCAGTTTGCCTGCGGAATGGGAGCAAAAGACCATGCACTTTTTCTGAATTGTGAAACCCTTGACTATCAAAAGGTACCCCTTGTGATGGATGGGATCAGGATTGTAATTTCAAACACAAATCTACGCAGGGGCCTGGCGGAATCGAAATATAATGAACGGAGATCGGAATGTGATACGGCTGTGGCTGAAATCAGTAAAGTGAAACCCATCGCCAACCTGAGTAAACTTTCGCTGGAAGAGTTCAAAACCCTTTCTGAGAACATCACCAGTGAGGTGGTAAAGCGGAGGGCACACCATGTGATTTCCGAGAATGACCGTACACTTCGTGCAATTACAGCATTGAATAATCATGATATTGCAGAATTCGGAAAACTGATGAACGAATCCCATGATTCATTGCGTGACGACTATGAAGTTACAGGAATAGAACTGGATACCCTCGTTGAGGAGGCCCGCAAAATACCAGGAACCATTGGTAGCAGGATGACAGGCGCTGGATTTGGTGGTTGTACAGTCAGCCTGGTCAGACAGGATGCCATCGAAGAGTTCACAGATACGGTTGGCAGAAATTATAAGGAACGAACCGGG
>JBBDIE010000091.1:0-4123 GCA_040880545.1 Bacteroidales bacterium
TTGGAGTACTTGGAGTACTTGGAGTACTTGGAGTTGGGGTCGGGTTTTTTAAAGGTCATGTATTTCACCGATTGCTTTCCAGTGAAATAAGGTAGCCTCCACTTCGACTTTAGGAGTAATGAGGTATTCATAGTTTGGGCCTTTTTTTAACCACAGAGTTTTGGGAGTTTAAAATTATTCTGTGTCCATTTACTCAAGAGCTTGCTCTAACTCCCCTCTTTTAGCACGTTAACAAATCCCTCAAAAAAACTCTGATTTAAACTCTGTGCCAGCTTGCTGGTCTGTTTCCTCTGTGGTTAAAAAAAGGGCTCTTACGATGATCTGGAACATTGTGATCCAGCCACGCTACTTTATTGTCAGACGATTACATTCAACCACTGGTTAATTTACGCCCAGTTGTTCCTTATTTCCATATTCCCAGATTTCTGCGATCTTCCCGTTTTCAAACCTTTTGAAGTGCATCATCTGCATGATCACTGTATCCTGGCCAAATCTACATTCCCTGAAAAACCGGGTTGCTACCCAGTCCCCTTCGGTTACCTGTTGGTAGACAGAATCTCTTTTAAATCTGCCATTAGCCAGGTACTTTTTATGGTCATCAAAATCCCATGTATACAGGTTCTTTTCACGTTGCCCGATGAAATCTTTGGTCAGGATACTGTCCGCGTGAAGCGGATTCAGCTCGTGGTAAAGGAGGGCTGTCTGATGGCTTGTATTTGTTTCATTAACCGGGTCATCCCTGTCATTCAAAGAACAGGAGGTGACAAACATCAGAGCGGTAATAATTGTTGGAATATAATGTCCCATTATTCTATAATTATTGTGTTTAGGGAGATTTAAGTTATCCGGAATTATCGTGAAAGTCAAGTTTTATTTGATGAATCGGTGAAGGAACATGAGGATTGGTAGCTTTTTGTGGTATACAACTTCATTTTACGGGGTACGTAGTAAAATCCCCCATAAAGAATACGGGTTTTCCCTTATCACTTTGCGGTATCCTCCCCAACAGCCAGTGAATTTTTCAGTGTATTTTTACACCAAATTATACGTGTGATGCCCCAGCGGTCCAATGAGCATGAAATAATTTCGGAGAAGACAGTTGTTCTGGCAGCCCAATGCTGGAATGGTGCATTTGATGCAGGGCGGTTTGCAGCCAAGATGCTGTTCGATTACCGCACCCGGATTGTATTGCTGAATACATACAATAGCCCAGCCTTCGGGACAACCATGATGCGTAAAATCACACCCATTCTGGAACAGACCGCCGAAGAAGATCTTTATACACTTAGGGCATTATTAACCAATGAGTATGGAATTCCTGCAGATAGTATAGAAATGGCTGTTACCGAGGGAGATCTGAAATCGGTGATCAGAAGTGATTTCAGCCAACAGGGAAATCTCTCCATCGTAATGGGACACAATATTCATAATCCATATAGGAAGGGGTCGTGTATTGGTATGATTAATGCGCTCATGGACTCTAAACCAAGGCCCATTTTTCTCATCTCCGATTTCATTACAATTATTGAAGAATCGAGAATAGTACTGATTGCAGAAAAAGAGACAAACATCTCCACGGTGCATATTAATTATTTGGAGGAACACTTTGATAAAGAGGATATTACTGTGGAGATTATCACCGGAGATAACAAGAAAAGAATGGAGATGAGTGAACAGACAGCGAATCATTTTTCTGCGTTGTTGGAGATGACTGATCTTACCAGGAATCCACTTGAGCAAATTTTTTACGATCAGGTAATTGGTGTTGGTACTGCATAAGGCAGTTATAGTAGATACAGAAAGAAGGCAACAGGAGAAAGTACAGTTGAAATAACAGGCAGGATATTAAGAAAATAAAGCATAATAAAATATCAGAAGATGCATGATAAAATAAAGGAACTCACAGACAAGATCCATCGGGAAGGACTCGAAAAAGCGAACAAAGATGCAGCTGAGATCATTGGGAAAGCCAAAGCTGATGCTGAGGAGATGATCAATAAGGCAAAAAAGGAGGCTGAATCGATTATCAACAATGCGCAGGCAGATGCTGAAAAGAGGGCGCACAGGATTAACTCCGAGATCCGCCTCTCTTCCCAGCAGGCGATACTGAACCTGAAGAAGCAGATCAGTGAATTAATCCAGACTACAGTGTTAAAGGAGCCGTTGAGTGAAGCTTTTAATGACAAGGAATTTATTAAAAAACTTGTAGAGACGCTGGTTCAAAACTGGACCCCGGAAACCGGAGAACCCGATCTTCGGGTTATGTTGCCAAAAGATCAGCTGGATGCTTTTGACCGTTATCTGAAGGATAAATCCATGAAGATTCTGAACAAGGGAATCAGCCTGTCGGAGTACCAGGGGTCGGGGAGCGGTTTTGAAATACAGCAGAAAAACGGGCACTTCAAGATCAATATTACCGATGAGGCCTTTGAAATATTCCTGAAGGAGCATATTAAACCGCAGACACTTGAATTTTTATACGGAGGTGCGGAGTTATGATCGAAAGACAATACCATTACCTGGTCTCCGGCTTACCAAATATATCCCCGGAAGATAAAAAACCCTGGGCAACCAATGTTTCGTTCCGGAAATACCTGGAAGAGCATCTTGATCCCGATGATTTCACACAGGTTCGGTATATCTTTTTGAAGGAGGACCACCAGAATATAATCAGTTTCCTGTCATCGGGTAAAGTAACGGAGGGAGCCGGGAATTTTACCATCGACGATTTCAGAGATTATGACCAGGTGGCCGGGGACCCTGTTACCATGGCAAATTCAATGCCTCCCTACATGGTTGACGTTTTGGATAACTACTGTACCGGTGAGAAAATACTCTCGCCCACAGAGATCAACCAGGCACTGGCTGAAGGCTATTACCATTTCATTATGGAGAATGGCTGTTCCTTTCTGAAAACATTCAACGAATTTGACTATAACCTGAATAACCTGCTCGCTTTCGTAAAAGCAGGGGATCGCCAGATGGACCAGAAAAAATATATCGCAGGAGACTCTCCACTGGCTGTTCACTTGCAAAACAACGCGGGTAAAACCCTGGTAAAAGATCCCGATTTTGAGCAATTTGATGAGATCATCTCCAATGCCGGTACAGCTTCCTTTGCGGAAGAGGAGCGGAAGAATGATCTGTTGCGTTGGAGGGTGATTGAGGAGCTTACTCTGTTTGAGGATTTCACAATCGACAGGGTGCTGGGTTACCTGTTGCAACTGCTGATCATTGAAAGATGGTCGAAACTGGAGAAGGAGGAGGGAGAGTTGACGCTTCGGAAAATAATCGATCAAGCATGGCAGGAAGCATTTGAAGGGACAGGGATCACCTCCTCATCGATGAAGCATGGTCTTGTTAAGAAATAATATATAAACCTGTAATGGTGAAAAAGTAATTCATATAAATAACGCATAATGACACGTGGAAAAGTAGTAGGAATTATTGCAAACCTGGTAATTGTTGAGGTGGATGATCCTGTAGTACAGAATGAAATATGCATGATCAAACACAGCGAAGCCAATCTGATGGCTGAGGTAATTAAAATCGGTAATAACAGGGCCTTCTTGCAGGCATTTGAAAGCACCCGGGGGTTGAAAACCGGGGTGGAGGTAGCGTTTACGGGAAAAATGCTGGAGGTTACCCTGGGACCCGGAATCCTCAGTCGCAATTACGACGGGTTACAGAATAACCTGGATACCATGACCGGTATATTTCTGAAAAGGGGTGAATATACTGCACCGCTGGACGATACAAAAGAGTGGGACTTTTCACCATTAAAAAGCAAGGGCGACACGGTACGTGCCGGCGACTGGCTGGGAGAGGTCAAAGAGAACATGATTATGCACAAGATCATGGTTCCATTCACCCTTGAAGGTGAGTGGATCATTGATTCTTTGGTGACAGCGGGAAAATACCGGATCAACGATGAGATTGCTGTAATCACCGGGAAAGAGGGGAAAAAGACGCATGTTACCATGGTACAAAAGTGGCCTGTCAAGAAAGCGTTGAAATGCTTCAACCACAAACCCAGGCCCTCCCAACTGCTGGAGACAGGAATTCGTTCCATAGATACACTGAACCCTATTGCGCTGGGCGGCACCGGATTTATTCCCGGACC
>JBBDIE010000092.1:0-4091 GCA_040880545.1 Bacteroidales bacterium
CAACACGCGGTCATAAAACATGCCGGGGATATTTGGATTTCGGGCGTTCCGTCTCGCTTCAAACTTTTGCAACGGTGGACAAAGACGCACTCCGCAAACTGGCACGTTTTATACCGCGGGACCGTTACCAAACATAATAAAATAAACTATGATTTCACCTTTATTTAATCATCTACTAATCCCATACATTATAGCGCTGTTCTTAGCAATAACAATGGGGGGAAGTGGGACAGCTCCAGCATTTTCTGCTGCATATGGAGCTAATGTAGTTAGGAAAAGTATTATACCTGGCTTATTTGGTATTATGGTTTTCTTAGGAGCTATTATCGCAGGAAAAGGAACAGCGACAACCGTTGGAAAAGATATTTTAGCACCCGATACAATGACATTTGTTGTTGTATCAATTATACTCTTTTCTGTTGCAGTATCATTATTAATTGCGAATTTGTTTGGAATTCCTCAATCAACAAGTCAGTCGACAATTTTGTCTTTAACAGCTGTTTCTATATATTTTCATGAATTTAATTCCCAAAAACTATTTCTTGAAATTATTCCTACTTGGTTTATTTTACCAATTATTTCATTTTTCATAAGCTTATTTATAGGAAAATATATCTATCGTCCTATGAGAAAAAGAGGACTAACAATGCCACGAGCACAAAATGAGAATCTTAAACCTGTTTATAATGGTATTTTAGTAATAATGTCGCTTTATGTTGCATTTTCAATTGGTGCCAATAATGTTGCAAATGCAGCTGGCCCCATTGCATCAATGACAACAAACGAACTTAATATTTCAGGAGAGGAAAATTTTATATTAATTATGATTCTTTCTACCTTAATAGTGGCACCAGCTTTTGGAATAGGCAGTTCAATTTTTGGACATAAAATTGTTAAAAACACCGGCAAAGAGATTGTTTTATTCGGAAAATTTGAGGCAATTGTAATATCATTTGTATCGGCAAGCCTTCTATTGTTTGCATCAATTACGAAAGGGATTCCTACATCATTGGTACAGTTGAATGTAGCAGCAATTTTAGGTATTGGAGTTGCTAAACTAGGAACAAAAAATATTTTCAAAAAAACTGAAGTTAAAAGATTTTTTTTAATGTGGATTATTGCACCTTTGATAGCATTCAGTCTTTCCTTATTGTTTGTTTTTCTTGCTGATAAAAATGGATTGATATAAAAATTACGTTTGGTAATCGAGACGGCCGGTGAGCTAACAGCCCACCGGAGCGCCTCTCACACCACAAAAAAAAGGATACAACCCGCTCCTGACTGTATCCTAAACTGTAAACCATAGTTTTTTAAATTTATACTAATCTCAAAATAGTTTCAGATCATTTGTGAAGTAAATGTGGGGAAAGTGTTTATAATAATAAACGCAACAAACTACATATTAGTCTGTTGCGTTTTTACTTGGTCGGGGTAGCAGGATTATTCGCTCGTTCCTCGCTCATGAGCTCGTCGTACCTCCTCGGTTCGAACCTGCGACCCCCTGCTCCCAAAGCAGGTACTGAACTACTCACTCATTTCTCCACTTATTCTTGACTATTAAATTCTGTCTCTCTTGAACTGGAAAATAGTAGATCGAACCAATCTTTGTATAGGGGTTATCACCCTTGATTCTCATATCCTGGAGTTTTGCTGAACTGATACTAAGCTACTCCAACCACGCAAAAACGCAATGAATTAATATACAGCCTGTTACGTTCTTTTTGTAATTATTTTCCCCACATTTACCCCCTAAATGATCAGAATCTATTTTTCTGATCATCCGGATACAAGGGAAGGGAAAATGGGGAATGTGTACCTGGGGAAGTGATTAACTTATGAATTATCTAATTGTACCTTTACTGCGTTAAAACCTTTTTCACCTTCCTCGACATCATAAACAACTTTATCCCCATCTTTAATCCTATCGATTAAATCGTTCTTATGGACAAATACATCTTTACTATTGTCATCCGGAGTTATGAATCCAAATCCCTTAGCATTATTGAAGAATTTTACTGTTCCGTGTTCCATTGTTACAAGTTTAAAATTATAATAGACCTAAAGGTAGCGTAATTTTTTTAATCATTCTATCCTCCCCCAAATAATTATAGCATTCTCTGCCAGCAGTTTGCTATTTGGTCAGCAAGCCATTATACCCTGATCGTACTGAAAAACAAAAAGCAGAAGCTGCCAATGCAACTTCTGCTTTAATTTTGCCTCTAAATGTTCAATGCCTAAGGTTTAGTAACTGCGTTACTGTCGAGTACGACAGCGGTTTGCGCGAGTAACCTTCCATTTACCGAAGCACCGGTTTGCAATGTAATGCCTGTCATGGACAGGATGACTCCCTCAAAATGAGCGTTTGTTCCCAGTGTAACCTGTCCCGCTACCTGCCAGAAAATATTTTCAGGCAAGGCTCCTCCGCTTAAAGTAATATTAACAGCCGAGCTCATGGTCAGGTCCTCTGCGATCTGGAATATCCAGACATCGGTCGAACTTCCTGAAATGGTAACATCTGAAGGAATCGTAACCGTATTTGTCCACTTATAAATGCCTGGCGTTAGTGTTTTACCACCAATATTACCGGTTCCAAGCTCTAGGAAATCGGTTTCGGACCGACCTGCCGCATCGTTGTATGCAGTAATCATATTTTCCACTGCTGTTGTAAGGGCAATTGGTGTGGGATCGGCCATGTCGGAAGCAAATACCTTACCTGTAACCTGGGCAGATGTGGCATAGCCGGTAAAGTCGGTTAATGCCAGTCCGGTGATATACGAAGTTGCCGCAGGACTTAGGCCCAAATCGCCGGTTACAGCAGAAGTACCACTGTTATTGATGGCCGTTTTGGAAAGAATCACATAATTAACCGCCGATCCAAGGTCAACTCCCTGAATGTCGGCAGTGGTACCACCCGTGGTAAAACTCCATACGTGCTTGTCTGCAAGACTCATTCCTAAAAGACTTTTTGCAGAAGTAGTTATTGTTGCACTGTAATCTTCGGATGCACCAAAGGGTCCCGACGGAGTGAATGTTGCTTCTGTACCGGAATATGTGACAACTCCTGTAACATTCAAAGTGCCATTCTTCACGGTAAACGAAGTAGCATTAATTGTAGAAGGGTCCATAGCCTCACTGAAGGTTACCTGAACAACATCGTTCCGGGCAACATCAACCGCGTTATTTAATGGACTTGTTGAAATTATTTCAGGGGTTGTCTCATCATCAATATTGACATCGTCCTTGCAACTTCCCATAAACATAACCAGTATCATTGCTAATACCGGAATAATTATTTTTTGTTTCATAATATGTATTTTTAATGAATTAATAATGTACAATTGATTTATTCATAAATAGGAATAATCAGAAAATATACCGGATGGAAAATGCACCGTTATCGGCCCAGAAACCCGAGTAACCATAAAAGTTTAAGGCAGGTTTCCAGTCGATACTTATATTAAATGGCACTTCCACGAAATTGTATTCCAGTCCTAAAATCCCATCGACTCCAACAACAGTATAAGGAGTTCCAGGATCTCCCCATTTTACATAATCTCCGTTCCAGAAACCAACGTGTCCGCCAAAACCGAAGTACCAATTCAATCTATCGGTATTAAATGCCCTGGCATGGATTTCATAAAGACCTGTTAGTTCCAGTCCTCTCCACCTGCTTGCGATAATGCCTTCAAAGGCGGTTTTAGAAGAGACGAAATGTTTAATGGTAATCCCATTGTACAATCCTCCCCTGACCCCTATACCTGTATGGTAGTCCTGGGCAAAACTGAACGAGATTGTGAAAAATGTTAACAGAATGGCAAATAGTTATTTTTTCATTTTTTTCATTTTTAATGTATCAGCTTGTTTGATTTTTTTTTGATTGTCCGTCATCTATTATACGGCGGTTAGTTTCAGGTGTGATTGACCTGTTTTTGGTATTACAAAGATGACCATAAAACAATAAATAGTTGTTACACAATTATATATAAGAGTTACATAAATCACTGATTCTGGATTCGAGGCTGGCTGGAATGTACGGGGGAGTACTTGGAGTACTTGGAGTACTTGGAGTACTTGGAGTACTTGGAGTACTT
>JBBDIE010000093.1:0-25785 GCA_040880545.1 Bacteroidales bacterium
TTTGTTTTAACGGAAGGGAAGTATAATCATAGTCACCATATTATTTTATCCTTTCATCGTCTCTTCAACCTCCGCCACACTTTTAGGAATTGGGGTGCCAAGTACCCGGTATCCTGTGTCTGTAACCAGAATATCGTCTTCGATCCTAACCCCGCCAAGACCGATAAACTCTTCAGCTTTGGAATAGTTAATGAAATCTTTGAGCTTTCCTTCCTTCTTCCACAACGCTATCAGTGAAGGGATAAAATAACATCCGGGTTCAATGGTAAAGACAAACCCCGGTTTCAATGCACGTCCCATTCTCAGAAATGCAAGTCCGAACTGGTCACTTCTTTTCAATGTATCATCGTAGCCCACAAAATCTTCACCAAGATTTTCCATATCATGCACATCCAGCCCCATCATGTGTCCGAGTCCGTGAGGAAAAAACAATGCATGTGCCCCTGCCGAAACAATGTCATCAATGGTCCCCTTCAGAATACCAAGATCTTTCAATCCGCCAGCAATGACCTTTGCCGCGCCCAGGTGCAGATCCAGATTACGAACCCCGGGTTTGGTACCTTCGATTGCCTGCATGTTTGCCTGCAGTACGATCTCATAAACCGCCTTTTGCCGGTCTGAAAATCTGCCCCCCACCGGAAATGTCCTTGTAATATCGCTTGCATAACCCCTGGAAGTTTCGGCACCCGCGTCTGTAACCACCATTCTCCCTTTTACCAGTTCATGGCTGTGATCATGATTATGCAGTGTTTGCCCATCCATACTTAATATTACCGGAAAGGAAACAGGACCGCCATGTGATAACGATATTCCCTCGATGGCGCCTGCCAGCTCCCGTTCAAAATTACCCGGGAATCCCATTTTCATCGCAGTGGTATGCATAATATAAGCCACATCCACCGCTTTCTCTATCTCTGCGATCTCAAATTCATCTTTGACAGATCGCAGTTCAACAACTGCTTTAATAAATTCTTCAGATACAAATCCTGATACTTCGCCTGTTGAACATCCCAACAGATCAGCAAGAGATAAAACCTGGTCGCCCCGGTAAGGCGGGAGAATGTGTACCTGCCTTCCCTGGCTCAATGCCTGCCGGATATCCTTTGAAAGGTCTCCCGAAGGCCTGGTTTTTTCAAGCCCCACAGAAGTGGCCAGTTCATGCATGGTTGGATGCTCACCCATCCAGATAATATCGTCGATGGTAAGGTCATCCCCATAAAGGATGTCGCTCCCCGAATCAAGATCGCAAACAGCGGCCAGGCCTGGCTGGTTAATGCCAAAAAAATAGAGAAACGAACTGTCCTGCCTGTAATGGTATGTATTCGCCCTGTAATTCATCGCACTCTCATTGTTGCCCGGAAGCAATAATAATCCGCCCTTGATCAATCCGTGAAGACTTTTTCTTCTTAGCTGGTAAACTTCTTTTTGAAACATCACTCTATAATTTTTAATAATTTCCAAACATACAACCAAAGATAAAACTTATGCCGTCAGTTTAAGTTACTTTCCGGATTTAAATTTTTACGATTCCGGAACAGTTTCATCTGGTCATTTGATCTGTTCCGCTCAGCGTATTCAAACTAATTCACCCCTCAAAATCCACTTCCGGGATAAATAAGTACTCAAAATTATAAGTTTTTATATATCAAATCATAAAAAACTGCGAATAGACTTGCGTTGCGATTATAAAATATTATCTTCGCATAAATAAGCCATTTTATCAACAACCTATTAACAATTTGATTATGCCCTACCGCCGTCTTCCAAACACCGATAATGCAAGAATCAAAGCAATGAGAAAGGCATTTGAAAAAGGTACCGACCTCCCTCCCTTCAAACTGGCATTCAGCCAGGCAATGTTTCACAAGGTAAAATCCATTTTACCGGCATTTGAACATTCAATCTCTGAACACCGTACAGCCATGAATCTTCATGCGGAAAAAAATAAGGATTATCAGGTAAAAATGAAAAAAGCCAAGCTGTACTTATCTCATTTTATACAGGTAGTGAGTATGGCCATCACAAGGGGTGATCAACCGGCCAGCATAAGAAAATATTACAGTTTACCTGAAGATGAAAGAAAGCTGCCGGGTCTTAATACTGAAGAGGAGATCATAAGTTGCGGCACCCAGCTTATTGAAGGTGAACGTAACAGAAAAATAAGTGGTTTCAGTCCTGTGACTAACCCAACAATTGCCATTGTCCAGGTGCATTTTGACAAATTTTTAGAGGCATACAATAATCAGAAGGGATTGAAGAGAAGGGCCAATCTTGCCCACGCCAACCTGGAGGATCTCAGGGAAACCATTGATGGGATCATACAGCAAACATGGAACGAAGTAGAAGAGACTTTCAAAGATCTGCCCGAGGAGATACGACGCGAGAAAGCTGCCGATTATGGTGTTGTTTATGTGTTCCGGAAAAATGAACTGAAAGGCCTGAATCTATTCATGGCTAATACCCGGGCCGGGGGAGCTTAGTTGCCAACACTTTTACCCACAGGTACATCAACAATGCAACAATGAACAGACTTAGCAGGGCCATGGCCGGCATTAGTTCACTGGTCCCTATCTCTTCCAGGGTTTCACCACCTTGCCCTTTGGTATAGTAATAGTAAAAAACCACGCCCAGGGTATTATTCACAAGATGTGCGATCATCGGGTACCAGATTGTTTTCCCGTAATAAAATGCATAGCCCAGTATCAGTCCAAGGAAAAACCTTGGCAGGAATGAAAAAATCTGAAAATGTACCAGGCTAAAGATAACCGAAGCTACAATAACGGCCAGATGACCGTTTTTGAACATTTCGGTCAGGTGCCGCTGAATTAATCCCCTGAAAACCAATTCCTCCCCCACAGCTGGTATAATAGCAATCATGAAAATGTTCACCAACAGTGCACCAATATTATCGGCACGTATCAGCGTCATCATCATATTCTCCGTTTTATCTTCAAGCTGCCTCAGATAATCAGCTGCTGTTTCAAAAGGTATTTCAAACCGTTGATTAATATCGGTAAGGAAATTTACAAAGGGAAGTGCAGCGACCATAATCAGAACGAGGAGCACCGCAGCTCTTGGGTTGATCTCCCTGCCAAAGTGAAAATATCCGAACCAGCTTCCCGTGTAAAAGAAGGAGATCAGAAAACTACTGAAGACAAAGGTTCCCAATGCCCCGAAAATCTGAAGGAATTTTATCGCATTAATCACTTTATTTTCTTCGTCACCCTGCAGTTCAAGCAAGTCAAATACAGATACATCAAAGAATAGCACGGTAAGCAGTATTCCGGTTAACTGAAACAGCAGTCCGATAAGTAATACTCCCATGGAACTGAATACGAACATTGCCAGGGGTGACTGGCCTGAAAGAATAGGTTTTCTAAAATCGTTCATCGCTTGGTTCTGCTTAAAATGCTTTTTGTAATTTTGCAACCCGCTACTTTATTTAGAAGGTATTGCGAAAGTAAGAAAAAGAATGAAAATCGATTAAAAATTCCCTGGTGATAATTGGCGATTCAAATCTTGGAGAACATCCGCTGTTACTGGCTCCGATGGAGGATATAACAGATCCCTCATTCAGATTTATCTGCAAGAAATTTGGTGCGAACATGATGTATACCGAATTCATTTCATCAGACGGGCTTATCAGGGATGGTCTGAAAAGTGTAAGAAAACTTGATATTTTTGATTACGAACGCCCCATTGGAATTCAGTTGTATGGCCATGTAATTGAATCGATGGTAGAGGCTGCAAAAATCGCCTTGAAATCCAACCCGGAACTAATCGATATTAATTATGGCTGCCCTGTAAGAAAGATTGCCACCAGGGGCGCAGGTTCAGGGATGTTTAAAAATATTCCGCTGATGATGGAAATGACACGAGCGATAGTTGATGTCTCCACCCTGCCTGTTACCGTTAAAACAAGACTGGGATGGGATGACGACAGTAAAAACATCGTGGAAATTGCAGAACAGCTGCAGGATTGCGGTATCAGCGCCATTACCATCCACGGCCGGACCAGAGCGCAGATGTATAAGGGAAAAGCAGACTGGACGTTGATCGGGAAGGTTAAAAATAATCCGCGGATGAAAATTCCGGTCATTGGAAACGGAGATGTTGACTCACCGCAAATGGCCCGGGAAATGTTTAAGAATTACGGAGTCGACGGAATCATGATTGGCAGGGCTGCGGTGGGAAGACCATGGATATTCCGGGACATAAGCCACTTTCTGAAGACCGGTGAATTACTGCCCGACCTGACCATCGCGGAAAAAACAGATATCGCCGGGGAGCAATTCAAAAAATCTTTGGAGTGGAAATCGGAACCCGTTGGAATTTATGAGATGCGAAGACACTTCTCAAACTATTTCAAAGGGATCCCTGATTTTAAGGAAACTCGTATAAAACTGCTGACTTCGCTTGATATTGAAGAGATTTTCGGCATCCTGGACGAAATAAGATCCAAATGGGGGGACCTGCAAACAAATAACACCTCCCATTTCTGGTCGGAGTAAAATCTGCTAATCCTTTTTCAGATGGTCCATATTGAAATGAAGTCCCCTGCTTTCCCTCCTGGCCATGGCCATTTTTATAACCAGGTATCCCACATTGATCAGGTTCCTTAACTCACAAATATCCCTGGAAAGTTTGGAACTTTTATACAGCTGCTCTGTCTCCCTGTTTATGATCTCAAGCCTGGTTAAGGCCCGTTTAAGCCTCAGATCTGAACGCACAATGCCCACGTAATTCGTCATGATCTGTTGCAGCTCTTTCTGATTCTGAGTAATAAGTACCATCTCCTCATTATGTATTGTTCCGGAATCATCCCATGCCGGGATCCCCTTCTCAAATTCCTTATTTTCATAATTAGCCACCGAATATTTTGCTGCCCGATCTGCATAAACGATTGCTTCAATCAGAGAATTTGATGCAAGCCTGTTTGCTCCGTGCAGCCCCGTAGCAGAGGATTCACCAACAGCAAACAACCGTTTGATCCAGCTCTGTCCGTTTTCATCCACCCTGATACCTCCGCAAAGGTAATGGGCGGCCGGAACCACGGGGATCATATCCCGGGCAATGTCTATGCCCAATGAAGAGCACTTCTTATGAATATTGGGAAAACTGTCTTTCAGGCTTGTCTCATCCAGGTGTGTACAGTCGAGGTAAAGAAATTCATGTCCCGACATTTTCAACTCATTGTCGATAGCCCTTGCTACAATATCCCTCGGTGCCAGGCTCCCTCTTTTATCATACTTTTCCATGAAATCCTCACTCTTCGAATTCCTGAGAATACCTCCGAATCCACGCATGGCCTCCGTAATCAAAAATGAAGGCGTTTCTCCCGGATTAAACAGCGAAGTGGGGTGAAACTGTACAAATTCCATGTTGTCGATTATGCCCTTCGCACGATAAACCATGGCAATTCCATCCCCTGTGGCAATTTTCGGATTGGTGGTTGTTACGTAAAGATGACCTGCCCCTCCTGTGGCGATCAGGGTCGTCCTCGACAGGAACTTAATCACCCTGGTGCCATCAGGATTCAAAACATAGGCGCCAAAACATTCGATATTTGTCAGGTATCGCTTTACCAGTTCCCCCTTATGATGCTGGGTGATCAGGTCCACCGCGAAATGATTTTCGTACAGGTCAATATTTGGATGCGTCCTGACCTGCTCAGAAAGCGCCCGTTGTATTTCTGCGCCTGTACTGTCCTTGTGGTGAAGGATCCTGTGCTCCGAATGTCCACCTTCCCTCGCAAGACTATATTTCCCGTCCGATTTCTTGTCAAAGTTGGTTCCCCACCTGATCAGCTCTTCAATCTGAGCAGGTGCCTCCTTCACAACCATACGCACGATCTCCTCCTTGCATAAACCGTCTCCGGCTATGATGGTATCCTTCACATGCTTCTCATACGAATCGGGCTCCGAGGTAACTGCAGCGATGCCTCCCTGTGCATACCGCGTATTTGTCTCTTCCATTGAAGTTTTGGTGATAATGGCCACCTTTCCGTGTGATGCAACCTTCAGGGCGAAACTTATTCCTCCCAAACCTGATCCTATTACCAGGTAATCATACCGCTTTTCCATATCGAAGAAAAATCAAAGTGTGATCCAAAGATAGTAATATTGCACCAATGCCTGTCCATGGTTAATCCCCCAAATCAAAATTAGGCTTGCAAGAAAAAACAGGGAATTTATCATTCCAAAAACAATATTTTCACACTTTGACAAATTGAATTACTTTTGTGGTTCATTAAAAACAGAGTTATGGCCCAGGATGACCTATTTAAGAAGTTGATTTCTCACTGTAAGGAATATGGATTTGTATTTCAATCCAGTGAGATCTATGATGGATTAAGTGCTGTATATGATTATGGACAAAACGGTGTTGAATTAAAAAATAACATCAAGAAATACTGGTGGGATTCAATGGTTCTCCTGAACGAGGAGGTCGTGGGGCTTGACTCTGCAATTTTTATGCATCCGACCACATGGAAGGCTTCCGGTCATGTGGATGCTTTCAACGACCCGTTGATAGACAACAAGGATTCAAAGAAAAGGTATCGTGCCGATGTTCTGATTGAAGATAAACTGGCCAAATATGAGGATAAAATATCCAAAGAGGTTGAAAAGGCCTCGAAGAGATTTGGAGATTCCTTTGACGAAACGCAATTTGTATCTACCAACCCAAGAGTGATTGCTAACCAGGAAAAGTACGACCAATTAAAAGGCCGGTTTGTAAAAGCGATGCAGGACGGTGACCTGGATGAGATGCGCCAGATCATCATTGATGAGGAGATCGCCTGTCCGGTATCGGGTTCCAAAAACTGGACCGATGTGCGGCAGTTCAACCTGATGTTCTCCACTGAAATAGGGTCCACTGCCGAGGGGGCATCAACCATTTACCTGCGGCCGGAAACGGCACAGGGAATATTTGTTAATTACCTGAATGTACAAAAGACAGGAAGAATGAAGCTGCCTTTTGGTATTGCACAGATCGGCAAAGCTTTCAGAAATGAAATTGTTGCCAGGCAATTTATCTTCAGGATGAGAGAATTTGAACAGATGGAGATGCAATATTTTGTTAAGCCGGGATCGGAACTTGAATTTTTCGAGCAATGGAAACAACGAAGAATGAAATGGCACCAGGTATTGGGCTTTGGGGAAGAAAATTACCGCTTTCACGACCACGATAAACTGGCACATTATGCAAATGCAGCCACAGATATTGAATATAATTTCCCCTTCGGCTTTAAAGAGGTGGAAGGGATCCATTCCAGGACAGACTTTGACCTGGGAAGTCATCAGAAGTTCTGCGGGAAAAAGCTGCAATATTTCGACCAGGAGAGCAACGCGTCTTTTACTCCTTTTGTGGTGGAGACTTCGATTGGGGTGGACCGTATGTTTCTGCAGATCATAGCCGGAGCATACCACGAAGAGACTCTGACGAAAGAGGATGGTACAGAGGACCAACGGGTTGTGTTGAAGTTACCCCCGGCACTTTCCCCTGTAAAACTGGCCGTTCTTCCCTTAACAAAAAAAGATGGTTTGTCTGAAAAGGCCAGGGAAATTATGGATGATCTGAAATTTGATTTCAACTGCCAGTATGAAGAGAAAGATTCTATCGGAAGACGATACCGGCGTCAGGATGCAATCGGAACGCCCTTTTGTATTACCATTGACCACCAAACCATGGAAGATGATACTGTAACCGTCAGGCATCGTGATTCCATGGCGCAGGAACGGGTTACGATTCTAAAATTAAAGGAAAACATTAAAGAGAAGGTAGATATTACTACCTTGCTGAAGAAACTTTAAGTTCATCCAATCCCAATGAAGCGGGTACTGATTTTTACTTATTACTGGCCCCCAAGCGGAGGAGCAGGTGTTCAGCGCTGGCTGAAATTTGCGAAGTATCTCCCACACTATGGTTGGGAACCTGTGGTTATCGTACCGGATCCTGACAAAGCAACATATCCGGTGAGGGATGCATCCCTTAATCATGAATTGCCCGGTAATATCGAGGTAATTCAAACCAAAAATTTCGATTTTTTTAGCCTTTATAAAAAGGCTTCAGGGGCAAAAAATGTCCCATACGCCGGGTTTGCAAGCGAGTCGGGTAAAATTTCCTTCCGACAAAAAATAAGCCGGTTTGTTCGTGGTAATTTTTTTCTGCCCGATCCCAGGAAAGGCTGGAACAGACATGCCATAAGCGCAGCAATTGACCTGATTTCTTCAAAACAAATCGATTGTATTATTACAACCGGCCCGCCACATTCTACCCACCTGATTGGTTTGCAATTAAAAGAAAAATTCAACATTCCCTGGCTGGCCGATTTCAGGGACCCCTGGACCGATATTTATTACTACCGGGATTTTTACCCCACTAAATTGGCACACCAGATCAATCTGGGTATGGAAAAAAAAGTCCTTCAAAGGGCTGATATGGTGATTACAGTCAGCCCCTCATGGAAAGAATTGTTCAAAAGTAAAACCAATACAAATATTGGCATTCTGACCAATGGTTATGACCACGAAAATTTTAGCAATCAGACAAGTGCGGAAAGTAACGGATTGATAATTACCTATATAGGCTCGATGACGGATATCTATCCGATTGACACATTCCTTGAAGCATTTGAATCATTTATCAGGATCAGTCCGAATGCAAAATTCCGAATCGTCGGGACAATCTCAGAAGCAGTGAAGGCTAAAATTAGCCGTCTGCCGGATAAAAACCTTGAATTGGTCTCCTATGTGGACCACAAGGAGGTAATCTCTTATTTATATAAAACCGGGGTTCTTCTCTTATTAATACCGGAACATAATAGCAGCAAAGGTATTGTACCGGGTAAGCTATTCGAGTACTTAGCCGTCGGAAAACCTGTTCTGGTCATTGGACCCACAGATGGAGATGGTGCTGAAATAGTCAGGAAAGGTGGTTCCGGTGAAACATTTACCGCTCAGGATGCAATGAAGATTACCAATACTCTCGAAAAATGGGAAAAAAAGAGACCCCGGATTAAGCCGAATGAAATATACAGCAGGAAAAATCTGACTGGTAAGCTGGCTGGTATTCTAAACAAGACGGCTGATATTCATAATTCAGCATCTGAAAGCAACATCATACATTGAAGAACAGGAAAAATCTCCCGAAAGTAACTGTTGTAACTGTCTCCTATAACAGCAGGGATACGATTGAACAGACCATTCAAAGTGTAATCGGGCAGGATTACAAACCCGTTGAATACATTATCATTGATGGCGGTTCCAGGGATGGTACGATTCAGATAATAGAGAAATATTCCGGCCAGATCAGTACGTTCATTTCCGAACCCGACAAGGGCATTTATGATGGCATGAACAAGGGGATTGAAATGGCAAGTGGGGAGTGGATTATTTTCATGAATTCAAATGACACTTTTCATAACAACGCTGTTATTTCCGGGTTTATTTCCAGGGCCGGTGATGCTGATATTGTCTATGGATACTGTACCAATGCTTCCAACGGAAAGGATATTAAGCCAAAACCGCTGCATAAGTTCTGGAAACGGATTCCGATGAATCATCAATCCACTTTTGTTAAAACAGGTCTGCATAAAACGTATAAATTCGACCTCCGGTATAAGGTCAGCGCGGTGTATGATTTCTTCTACCATTGTTACACCAGAAACTGCAAGTTTACATACATCGATGAACCTGTTGCTGTTTATGATCTCAGTGGGGTCTCCTCACATTCCTACTGGTGGTTATGGGATTATTTCAGAATTGCGATGAAATACGCCGGAAACAAAAAGGTAAGAGTGATATTCAGACTATTCTATATGACAGCTGTTATGATCTATATCAATGTCTTCCTAAAGAAAAAGCGTAAAAGAAGAATTTACAGTTCATAAATCCGGGCAAGCACTCTACGCTTCTCATCCATGTTTGGATGACTTTTATCCTTTAAAAAAACACAGTCGTTTTGAGAGTTAAATGTTCCATGTGCCTTGAAAGTTTTTACCAGTTTAAAATCAAACTCTGAAAGCAGGGCTTCAACTTCAGATCTTAATTTTATACCCTTATACAATGGAATTGAAAATAATTCGAGTTGAAGCCCCTGGCAATCTTCACGAAGAAATTTTTCAGCACCACGAAGTATTTCATATTCTGCTCCCTGTGCATCTATCTTTAAAAAGTCGAACTTGTATGTTACGGACAAATTCTCCAGGACATTATCAAGTGTTTCGCATTCGATTACTGTTTCCCTGATTAATTCAGCTCTTTCATACCAGGTCTTCGCCAGCATTTGAGGCCCCTTTTCCATTAGTTCGGAATAATGCTCATTTACATATTCAATATTTGCCTGAAAAAGTGAAGATCCTGATGATTTGAAACCCTTATAAATATAGAATGGCCTGGGTCCCTTTTCACACCACAAGGCAGCAGAAGATTTAAGGATATTTTCTTTGATTTCAGTTTTTTCCAATGGCTCGAACGAAAGAATGTTGCGAACAAAATTCAGATTAGAGGCCCAGGGTTCAGGCAGCTTTCCCAAGGACCCCACATCGATAAGATTGATAACTCCCGACCCTCGATGGTTGATTATACTCTTTCCGCTTAACCTGTTCCTGACTGCCCTGGAGCGCTTTCTGAAAAACCTGGCCGGACTTAGTTTTGCCATATTCTGAATTGGATTTATTTCAATGATTCAATAACGCTGTCCTACACTCCAGGGTCATGAAGTAATTTTGAAATACCTCCATCATATTCAATATAAGCACCTGTAAGAAATACATCCTTTTCACAAAGAGAGAAAACAAATTTAGACAGCTCCATGGGATTTCCAATTCTACTGGATGGATGGTAGCGCTCCAATTGCTCATACTCCTCCTTTGAAAGTCCTGCTTTCAGCATTGGCGTATCAATGGCCGCGGGAGCAATGCAATTTACCATAATATCAGGTGCCAGTTCAAGTGACAGATTCTGGGTCATTGTTTTCAAGGCTCCTTTGGTGGTGGCATAGATTAAAAAGTCTTTTTTGCTCTGTGCGGCATGAATACTCCCGATATTTATTACTGATCCACCCATCAGCATTTTTCTTAGTTTCTGGACCAGCATAAACCCGGCAATAACATTCACATTGAAACTTTCAATCCAATCATCATAAACGAAATCAACAAAATTCTTTTTAATCTGTACTGCAGCATTGTTAACCAGTGCATCGACCTTGTTGATCCCCTCTTTTTCAAGGATTGCAAAGATATCTGATATACCTTGTTCAACATTATTCAAATCCGTTGTAATTTTTATGTCGGCCTTGGAGTAAGAATCCCGTTTGTCAATACCAATCACAAACCAACCTTTGTCCTTAAAAAAGTCTACCATGATACTGCCAATACCACCCAGACAACCTGTTATAATAATAACTTCTTTCATTTGTTATAGATTTTATTTAAAATATTCTTTAAGCATACGTATCGAATTTAAGTGCACCCTGGTCCATGATGCAGGACTGGAATTTGTGTTGTGACTCAGTAAAATACATCTGTCTGAATTTCTCAGCCAACTATCAGCAGGCAGAGGTTCTATCTCAAAAACATCCAACCCCACATATCCTATTTTTCCATTTTTAAGGTTTAAAATTAATTCTTCTTCATTAATAATAGGGCCTCTTGCCGTATTAATTATAATGACCCCATCCTTCATGGCCGCAATATTGGTTTCAGAGATCAAATGATAACTGCTACTGTTCAGGTCACAGTGAAGCGCTATAATATCGGCCACAGACAATAGTTCTCCCAGCGATCTCCTTTTTGACGCATGTCCCGGATGAATATTGAGTTCTGAATTATCCTTCAAATCATGCCAGATTATATTTTCGGTAAATACCGACAAAGCATTTGCCACGGATGAGCCAATTCTTCCATAGCCAATGATCCCGACCGTTAACTCATGTAATGTTGAAGCTTTAATTTTTTCCCATCCTCCCTGATGCATCAACCTGTTATTCTCATCTATTTTCCTGAGGATGGTCAACATAAGCCCGATAGTACTCTCCGTAACAGGCTGGATAAATGCATCCGGGGTATTCCTCACCTCGATCCCCTTCTTCGCTGCATATTCCTTATCGATTGAATCAATGCCCGTCCCCCATTTTACAATGACCCTGAGCTTCGTTGCCTGGTCAATTACACGCTCTGTAATTCTGTCATCTCCACAAATTATGCCTTCGATTCCTGAAGAGACAATGTTTAACATTTCCTCCTCCTCAAATCTTTCAACAACTTTGGGAACAAGTACGTCAAAGTCGTCAAAATGGGATTTATATTTCTCCCATTCCAGTTGCAGATATGGAGCAGTTACAGCAATTTTTGGCTTCATCGGATTTATATTATATACGTTAGATTTAAAAGTTCAGCCTGTCTCACCATGGAGCAACTTACAGCCTGATCAAAGTTTTTTCTTCTTAGTGGTTTTCAACACCTCTTCAAATGTTACTTTTGGAAATATTGTAAGCTTACCTTGTACCGTCGCATCAAAAATATTGCGGCCATTTTTATCAAAAGCCTCTTTAGCCATCAGGTATGACACCTCTGACCCAGGGAGATCGGGAAGCTGCCATTGATGCCCCTTAAAGTATCCGGGATCAAAATGATTCTGATCATCCTTCTTCATAACCTGAACTTCATGAGGATTTCCCTTGTCCTTAAAATTATGATCGACACCGATTAAATATACGTTTTTGAACCCCATGAAAAAAGCAATTTGCATCGCCACAAAAGTTACCGTGTTACCCGGTGAAATACCTTCCGTAATATCAGTGAAGAATTTATGTTTACTTCTTGCATCACCCAGTAAATAGACTTTATCCATGTTTTTTAAACGGCGATCCCGGTACTTATATGAGAGAAATGACTGACAGCTCATCGCTTTGAATTGTGGCGCACTCTGTTCAATTACAAATCGATTGATACAGGCATGGTAGTCAATATTCAGTCCGGTTCTGTCAAAAAGCAGGTAAATTTTATTCAGTCCGAATGTATAATAATCATTCAGCAAACCCAGATCCATCTGATTCAATGAAGGGCCATTACCAATAATAAAACAATCTTCATCCTTATGAATATCACGAAATTTTTCCAGCCTTTCTGCCTCTCTTCTTTTCCAGATATAATGATTGATCCGGCGAGGAAAAAAACCCAGTATATTATGCAAGTGTTGATTCATCAATAATATCTATTTGTAAACAATGATAGTAAAAACTAAATAAAGGATAAGAATAAGTAATGGATACATGGTGGTTTTCGACTCAAATTTCAGAAAACTAAGCTTAAAGTATCTATAGGTATGTTTTGCAGCGTACCAGTCAAGGAATGTGAGAGAACTTGTTAACAATGCAAGGGGAAAAGAGATGATATCCAGTTCAAAAACAAACAGGAATAATAAACTTGCACCAATAAAAATCACTCCTGAAACACCGCTGGAGATATGCCAGATAATCTTATTTGTGATACTATAAAACTGGATATGCAAGCCTCCGTAGCGTTCAAAAAAGTATGCCATGACCATAACCAGCCACAAAACCGGATTTACCATTCTGACATTACTACCAATCATATCCAGGGCAAAATTGCCAAATAGTCCTGCAACAATGGAAACAACAATAAATGTCATTAATGTGAATCGCATTCCATTTTTCACACGGGCAATCAGCCCGCCCAGGTTCCCTTCAAAGAATAACCTGTTATAAAGCGGAATTTTACTGTAAAACGGTGCATTGCTGAAATTTTTAATCATATCCAGAATCTTCAGGGAGAACAGATATGCTGCCACCGCCGGTGTATTACCCATTTGGGCAACAATAATTCCGCTTGCCTGCACAACCCCGTAAGACATCAACATACCAACCCAGCTTTTCATGGCAACCGGTATGACCACTTTGAATAACTCCTTATCAATCCCCCTGTATTTGAATCTTTTGAACCTTCCTTCAAAGATTGTCCCACATAAATACCGGTTGAAAATAACCATAATTATCGACCATATCTGCTGACTGATAACCAGGTAAAGCAGTGATTTGGTAGTGACAATAACCACGAAATTTGTAAGCAGAGAGAATAAGGATATTATAGCTTCCCAGCGCCTGAGCATCGCAACATTATTGGTCCCCTGCAGAAAAATAGAAAAGCGGTTTCCGTTAAACCGAATCGTTGTGGCAACCAAAACCACGATTGAGGCGATCCAGGCCGATTGCTGGTTCTCCAGGTAACTGATGGGCTTCTTTAAGGATAAATATCCAATGACCAGCAAAAACAACAGAAAAAACATGCTAGTCATGAACAAAATTCTCCGGGTGGTTGAATAGGTTTTGTCAATTAACTCCCAGTTCTCCTGGTTTACCCTTTTCTTATTGTTGGTTGATCCAAAGCTGGAGATCTTTTTGGCGCCTCCCATTGCATAGGATATAACCCTTACAAAGGTTACGCCAAAGCCCATATCACCAATATTCTGTAACCCGACAAATATGATAAACAGCAACCAGACTGTTATCTCTTCTGCAGACAGTACCGTTGCAATTACAGGTAATAACAGAATTGCATAAAGACTTTTGCTCAGAAAACTACCCCATGTAGTAAAAGTTGGAGACTCCCAGATATGGTTTATTAAACGTGCAATTCTATTCATATAATTCAATCAAGTAAGCATTGAAACCGTATTAAGAAGTGATCTGTTTCAATTGCAACGCCAGGTTGAAATCAGAGAGATCATCAATATCTATTGATTCCAGGGGTGGTGTTTCAAACATATAAGGCTTAAGGCCAATTCTCTGATTATCTGCATTATAAAATGAGATTTTACTGAATATATAAAAGTTGGAATTTTCCTCGTACAATAAAGGAAGGTCCTGGGTTCGGATCAACTCACGGGGGTTATGATTTACCGGTTCACCTGATGCCCAATACAAGCGGGTTTGTACACGGGTCACTGCAAAACTGGAGTCGTATGAATCCAGGTTGTTGAAATAATGCTCAATCGCTGTTTCAATGGTCGCTTGCTTCAACAGAGGATTGGTACTGTGCGTCTGGAAAAAATGTTTCCCATTGCTTTTGGAAATATCATAATCAATGATCCGGTTCATGGAAACTTCATCACCCTGCAGAGACACCGGCCTCTTTATGATATTTACTTCAGGAAAATTGGAACGGACATCCTCAGCAATACGTTCAGAATCTGTATTGATGAATATTTTTTTTGTATATTTTACCTTAATAATTTCATTCAGCACAGAATGATATAAAGGTTTTCCCGCAAATAGTTTCATGTTTTTATCAGGAACCCGTTCGGAATTACCCTTCATAGGCAAAAGAAAATATATCTCCATGGTCAGGTATTTAGCGGCAAAGATATACTCTTTAATCCAGTAAAAAACAGTAATTTTCTCAAAATTTAAATTCTTGAAGCCAGATCCGTAGTTACAAGTGCATGCCCCTGATACTTCAAACTATTCCTCAAAATGTGCCTTAAAAACAGTTTTAATAATTTATTTTTGTACACTAAATTATAAAGTTGAATTATGCTGAAAAAAATAGATTTCTCAAAAAGCATGCCCCATTTCGTTGCAATTATTGCATTTCTGATTATTTCCTACGGATATTTTACGCCACTGCTGGAGGGGAAAAGACTTGATCAGCATGATCTTAAAACTTTCAAAGGGGGGGCAAAAGAAATTGCCGATTTTAAGAAAGAAACAGGGGAACAAGCCCTTTGGACAAACAGTATGTTCGGGGGCATGCCCACTTACCTGATCAGCACAAATTACAAAGGCAATCTCTTGAAGCACTTGAACACCGTGTTACAAATCGGACCCCGGCCCGGCAGTTACCTGTTTCTATTATTGCTGGGTGCATATATCCTGTTTATAGCCTTACGAATCAATCCTTGGATCAGCCTTATCGGTGCCATTGCTTTTGCATTCTCCTCATACAATTTTATCATCATCCTCGCGGGTCACAATACCAAAGTGGTTGCCATTGCTTATGTTGCACCAGTGCTTGCAGGATTATTCATGACTTTTCGCGGAAAGCGGTTACTTGGCGCGGCACTTACCGGTGTATTTCTCTCGCTGCAAATACTTGCAGGACATCCACAGATCACTTATTACACCTTGTTTATCGTGGTGTTTTTCGGATTGTCTGAGCTTTATTTTTCTGTCAGGGAAAAACAGGTAAAGGAATTACTGATCTCTGCAGGGCTACTGATGGTTGTTGTTACCTTTTCTGTGCTTAGCAATTACAGTCGTCTTGCTACAACCATGGAATACGACAGTTACTCCATGCGAACAACATCGGAATTAACCATGAATCAGGAGGACAAAACCGAGGGTCTTCCCCTCTCCTATGCCACCAGCTGGAGCTATGGTGTCGATGAAACCATGACTCTGCTGATTCCCGGCTTTAAAGGTGGTTCCAGCACCTATCAACTCTCAGAGAGTTCCAATACGTATGAGGCCCTGTCGAGACTTGATAAAAACTTTGCCAATAATTTCATTCAAAATGCCAATATGTACTGGGGAAACCAGGGAAGCACATCAGGTCCGGTTTATCTCGGAGCGATCATCATCTTCCTTTTTGTCCTTGGCCTTTTTATTGTCGACAGCCGTTATAAATGGTGGATCCTTTCTGTTACTGCTCTGGGAATTCTGTTGTCCTGGGGAAAGAACTTCATGCCCCTGACAGAGTTCTTCATGCACCATGTTCCGGGTTACAACAAGTTCAGAACCGTTAGCATGACCCTGGTAATACCCCAGATCGTTGTGCCCATTCTGGCGATTTTGACCTTACATAAGGTGATTATTGAGGGAATGGACAAGCAAAAGCTTTTGCATGGACTAAAATGGTCGGCTGGCATTACCGGTGGATTGGCCCTGTTGTTTCTTCTGATACCTTCTGCCGCCGGTAATTTCAGCGCCCCAGGCGATATGCGTACCATCAATGCAATCTCCGGAAATAACAATGAAGTAAAGCAAATGCTTATCAATTCACTGATTCCGGCGTTGGAAGCTGACAGGGAAACAATGCTGCGAACCGATGCCTTCAGGTCACTCATTTTTATCCTTTTATCTGCAGGATTGATCTATCTGTACAGGATCAGGGAGATGAAAATGAGCCTTAAGCTGGTAATTGCACTATTCGGTCTGCTCTTTCTTGTGGATATGTGGCCGGTAAATAAAAGATTTCTAAATGACAGTAACTTTGAGACACGATCAAAGTCTGAACGTCCATTTACAGCTTCTGCGGCAGATAATGCAATTTTGCAGTCGCCCGGATTGAATGAACGTGTATTGAATCTCACCACCAGTACATTTCAGGATGCACAAACCTCCTATTTTCATCAGTCCATTGGCGGGTACCATGGAGCAAAAATGAGAAGATTCCAGGACCTGGTGGATTCTGACGTACTTATTGATGAAATGTCCATGCTGATAGGCGCATTACAACGCCAGGACTTTAACCTGCTGGACTCTACCCTTGGAGAACTTAATCTCCTGAATATGCTGAATACACGGTTTATAATCATCAATCCCGACGGAGCTCCGTTAACCAATACCCATGCCATGGGAAACTGTTGGTTTGTGGATGATGTGAAAATTGCAGAAAACGCAGATGATGAACTGGAAAAATTACTAAACACTGATATCAGGAAGACAGCTGTGACTGACAAAAAATTCGGTGCCTATTTTTCAGGGAATCCTTTTGCCAGAAGTGCGTCTGACCGGATTCGGCTTATGGATTATCGACCCAACAGGTTAACCTACAGGTCAATTGCTGAAAACCAGGGATTGGCTGTCTTTTCTGAAATTTATTACGAAAAAGGATGGGAGGCATATATCGATGGAGAGCCAATGGATCATATCAGGGTGAATTACCTGCTTCGCGGATTATTGGTTCCGGCGGGAGAGCATGAAATTGTATTTGAATTCAGACCCAATACCTATTATACCGGAGAGAAAGTCTCCCTGGCCGGGTCCCTTGTTCTGTTGTTGTTACTGGCAGGTGCAATCTTCCTGGAGCTGAGAAACAGAAAGGATGAATCAATAACGTCTTAACCACCTGTATCTTCTGGACTCATCTCCGAATTTATAGGAGAGAGAAAGCTCATGGGTGCCGAAATTAAATCTTTGAATAGAAGTGAATGCATAATCATAGGCGTACCCGAAATAGAAGCCCCCGGTGTTAAAACCCATCAGAGAGATGAGACTTCCGTCTGTCCTGAATGCAACTCCTAACCAATAGTCATCCATATAATAGACTTTAGCGCCAATGTCTCCCTGGGGAATCCATTGCTCTGTGGTTTTAAAAATTGCATTGGGTTCAATGATAAAGTTTTTTCCCATATCAAATCTGTATCCGCCCATCAGCCAGTAATGGCGATAAATTTTGTTTTCGTTTGAAATCCCCCCTAAGTTGACCACGGACTGGAAGAGATTACTGATACTGGCTCCGAAAAAATATTCTTTATTTGATACATGTATGCCGAAATCCACATCAGGCGTATATCCTACATTATGAATTCCTGCATTTACAAGGGGATCATAGTCCCTTCCAAACTCCAGTTCATCAGTGGCAATTCTGAATTGAAACAACTTACCTGCCAGACCAAAGGAGAGCTGATTATTTTCAAGGATGATATGGTATGCATAGGTAAATTGTATCCCTGTACGGGATAATTTCCCATTTACATCATTGATAACATAAGCACCGAGGCCAACCCGTCCCCTGCTACTTGGAATCAGTATATTCTTGTTTCTTATGGGGTGTTTCACAATCCTGTGAGACCGCTGTAATATCCTGGTCTGCCATGTTGCTGAAAAAGTCTGGGGAGCATCACCGAATCCGACCCATTGCTGACGTGCGGTAGTATTTACCGAGGTATATCCATCGTGCCCGGCCATGGCCGGATTAACAATAAACCCATTTAAGACATACTGGCTAAAAATTGGCAACTGCTGACCTTGAGCAGTTATACTCACCAAAGCCAGCAGCAATATTATACTATATCTACTACTCTTCTTCAATCTTCTAATTTGTCCGCAATTATACGGAATTAACGTATAATTGTTACGTTCCCTGTGATAGGAGGATCGTCATTCCCCAGATCCAATACATAATGGTATGAATCAACAGGTAACTCCCTTCCGTTATAAGTTCCATCCCAGGGCTCATTGGCAACATCTGTTGAGTGGTATACCAATTCTCCCCACCGGTTATATATTCTTAACTCAGCATTGGGATATAAATACATATCGTTGGTGCCATCATAATCATCATCCAACATCCAAAAATCATTTGCCCCGTCACCATTGGGTGTGAATGCGTTGGGAATAGACAGGCACGACAGGCGGATAGCGTCTATAACCGCGGTGTCTGTCAATACACAGTTATTTCCGTCTACCAGGGTTATAATAAAGTCGCCCGGTCCAAGGTTGTCGAAATAATAGCTGGTTCCTTTGTTTATGAAATATGGTGGCGTGCCTCCTTCTATATTATTGATAGTCAGCGTTCCATCTGCTTCATCTTTACACTCTGCAGGTGTTGTTTCATACTCCATCACCAGCGATTGAGGAGCCTCCAGCACAATTACTGTTGTATCTGCACAATCATTCGCATCAACCACAATCACGGTATATTCCCCTTCCGGGAGTGATTCAAAAACTGGAGCCGGCAGATGGTCGTTGCCATTCAGGGAATAATTGTAGATGGGAGATTCATTTAAAGGAGTACCTCCTGTAACAGAGAGACTGATCCTTCCACTCACATGTCCGGCGCATAACGGATCATCAGCCTGGAATCCTGTATTTATTGCCTGTGGTTCCCTTACGATCAAAGAGGTGTCAAAGGCACAACCGGAAGCATCGGTTCCGGTAACCTCATAAACGCCTGCGGTAAGTCCGGAAAGAATGTTCTTGTTGTTGTCCGACGGGTCGGTGTTCCATCCAAATGTATATCCCGGATTTCCGCCGGTAACCATAAACTCTAACGCTGCATCAGATGCATCGAAACAACTTACATCTCTTCCGTTATAATCACTTCTGACAATAATTTCCGGCATGATCCTGGATCGCTGGCCGATGTATAAGCTGTCCTCTGCAATACAGCCATTGTCATCGGTTACCACAACATGGTAGGTTCCCTCTTCAACACCATTAAGCGACCTGTTGCCGGGTACACCATCCCAGGTATAGGTATAATCACCAACACCGCCCGCCGGATTTATCATTATTGTACTTGTATCCCCATAACATTCTATCAGCCTGTTTGGATCAGCGTTCAGTACAATGGTATCCGGATCTTCCAGCTGCCAGTCATAGAAGTTGGTACATCCGTTTGCATCGGAAATTTCCACCGAATAATAGCCTGCAGTAAGACCTGATATAATTGTGTCTGTACCACCTGGTTCTGACCACGTGTAGGAGTATGGCCGGGTACCTCCCTGGGGTGTCAGACTAACCCATCCATCCGCACCGTTGAAACAACTGATTTCAAAACCATTTCGTAATGAACTATCCGGCATAGCAATAAACGGTTCGGGTTGGGTAAGCACAACCGAATCGGTAACAGAACAATCAATCTGGTCGGTGATTGTGAAATAGTAGACGCCAGCCGGAAGATTCTCCTGGTCCTTAGCTGTGGGATCATTCAGGGTTACACCAGCCGGGGCAGTCCATAGGTAGGTATAGATGCCTGGCTCCGTTGTGGTCCCCCCTCCACTGACGTTGTTCAGCCGTATATATCCATCTGACTCCCCGAAACAGCTGATATTGTCTGTCCCTGCAAATCCACTCAACAGGGTATCGTAGGTTATCTGCGGTGGTTCATACAGGGTGAAAGTTGAATCATAGACACAGTCATGAGCATCCGTTACTTCCACGGTATATATTCCTGCAGCGAGGTTCACTTTAATACTGTCAGTTCCCGAAGCATCTTCGCTCCACGAAAATTCATTGTCCAGATATTCAGTGTGGCCCCCAAGATACTGCAGGGTGAGTTTTCCATCCGAATTTCCAAAGCAACTGACATCCCATCCTCCCGGGTGTTGATCCGCTATGTCACGCACAATGCTAATGGGATCCGGCTCTGTAATGTCAATTGCAATGATAGAATCTCCCTGGCCGCTACCCAGGAGACAGCCATTAGCATCCTCTAACCATAAATAATAGATTCCGGATGTAAGATTATCTATCCGCGGAGTTGTTGCCATGGGTTCACTTTCCAGGTCATCGTACCATTTATAGTTATAATCAGGCTTTCCCCCCAGTCCAATTGCCTCCACGAGCCCATCTGATGCACCGTAACAGGATACATTATAGTTCCCGTATTCACTCAGGTTTTGGATGTTGTAATCCAGGTAATTAGCCGGTGGGATCACAAAAGTAGTATCAAATTTACATAGGTGATAATCTTTGAATATATATTGGTATGTTCCAGCTTTCACATCGTATAAATCTTCTCCTCCATCTCCCACAGGTTCCCCAATTAATTTATATTCCCAGTAATAGTCATTAATTTCAACACCACCTGAAAGGTCCACGTGTATCTCAGCTGTCGGGTCCTCACCGTAACAATTTGGTTTTATTATGGTATAGGAATCGATGGCTAATGTATCAGGTTCTGTTAACTCAAGGGTATCGGTAAAAGAACAACCAATTGTATCTGTTATAAAATAGGTGTATATACCTGCTGGCTGTTGGAAAAGCGTATCAAAGTCATATTGTGCTGTTTGCAGCAGATCTCCTGATTCATTTTCCCATACAATTTCATAGGTATGTCTCAGATCGCCTCCAACAGGGATCAATTCAACAATTCCATCTGAAAGTCCGTGACAGGTAATATTGTAACCACCGTACAATACACTGTCGTTTTCAATAGCTGAGAGTTTAGGAACAATGTCGATTGTTACGAGTGTATCGATAGATGTACTCTGGCAGGTTTTGTTTCCTGAAATATTTTCGATATACGGGATAAACCGGTAAGTAACCCGCTGTATTGTATCCTCATCGTGGGACAGATACTCAATGAAATCAATAATTTCAACATTGCTTTCACTCGCTCTCTCTCCGATTATCACATTATTGAGATCTGATACGATCAGATCATATTTCACTGTTCCTGTTGTTAGCTGGAAATTATTCACGTCAAAATCAACCGGGGCCCCATTACAATAAATTGCTTCCTGGGTTACCGCCGGGGGAACGGATACCTGTATGTTTGGATTGGGTTCAACCCGGATAGTTGTGGTGTCATCTGTACCCACACAGGCACGTGCTCCCGGACCGTAAGGGATGATCCTGTAAATTACAGAATCAACGTTGGTTCCCGGGTTGCCCAGTTCATCCCTGATTGTATCACCTTCCGTATACGCAACTGCTCCGGTAATACCCCCTGAATATAAGACTTCGTAATTGAAAGTCGAACCCGGAAGTGAGCTCACCACAGTAATTTGTGTTGTTTCACCATTACACAGTATATCATCTTCAGCTGTGGCAGTAGCGACTGGACGCAGCTCAACTGTAAGCTGCGCCGAATCGCTGTATTTCTGGCGTCCGAGCCTGTCAGTAATACTAACCCTGTATTGGTACCCGTTCAAATCGAATCCTGCATCGATTATGAAAAGTGTGTCATAATGCGAACCTCCGGTGGTAACATTCTCCGGGAGGTTTATCCAACCTGTTCCATCATTCACCTGCCACTGGTATGTCAATGGTTTCGGCCCGACTGCCCTCACTGCAAAAAAGGCGGTGTCACCTTCACATACAATAAAATCTTCCGGATGATCCTTAATATTCGGTCTGCCCCGGGCTAAACCAAAATGGTTCCCAAGTGATCGAATACCATTCAATAAATCATTACGGTAAGCTACATTATTCACTGCCTGCTCATGGACACCATCCACTTCCCAATCACCATCGGGTGCATCTCTTTTAATCACGATGGCACTGTCCGCTATGACTTCGGTAAAACCGTTACCGGTCAGATTGATATCATACAGGGCCACATCAAAGCCCCCGTTTGCTGTCATGCTCCAAAACCCGTCTTCGTAGACTTCATAGATCTCTGAACTGTCATCCTCGATGGGCAGTCCTGCAATGCCGAGAGGAATTGTGTCAATGAATTCTGCCAATACAGATCCGGGAGCAGAGAGCGTTGTAATACCAATATTTGCCGGGTTATCAAAATTTTCAGAGCCGATGGGGAACAGGTAATTTGCACTGCTGTTTATCCCCCTTTCAAATTTTCCAATTATCCTTCCAGAAGTATATATCAGTGATGTGGCAGATCCGTTGGATAGAAAAATCTTATTCGGACCTGTTTCAATGTTTCCGCTGGTAAGCTCAAGAAATCCTGAAACCAATATATTCGTGTTAAGAAAAATTCTGCTGGCAGGAAAAGCACCGGAATTATTAATAACCAGTTTATTAAAACTCCCTGGGCCCGAACTTGTAACAAATTGATTATCGGAGCCCAGCAGCCGGACAGTACTTGTACCGGGTGTGAATGTTCCTGTATTGCTCCAGTTGCCTTTTATATTATACTGGCCGTTCCCCTGGGTGTTTCCTGCATTAATATAAGGGCCGGAGAGGTTGATGGTGCCATCGTTCTTAACGGTACCGGTATTGTTTTTCACCGTATCCGCTTCCACATAAGTACCCCCGGTAATTGAAATGAAAGCCCCGGTATTGGTAAGTACCTGGGAATTTACAGAAAGAGGCAGAAAGAAGAGCACTAACAAAGTCAGAATAAAGGTAGACTTTCCTAACAATGTCTCCTTCATTCTGCGATAGATATTCTCTATATTAATTGAACTCTGCATTCTGCTTATCCGGTATGGCAATAAAGCCTCTGTATCATTTAAAATATTAATGCTATATCAAGATCAACCTTCTCCACCTGGTAATTTAACTTGAATATTCACAATTTTTAATTCGTATAATTCAACATCATATCAATATTTTTCTACCTTCTCCAAGGAAATTTCAAATACCAGGGCGGTGTTAGGTGGGATCACATTGGGTAAGCCGGCAGTACCATAGGCAAGGGCTGAAGGAATAAAAATTCTCCAGACCGAACCTTCCGGCATGATTTGTATCGCCTCACTTAGCCCAGGAATCAAATTAGACACCGCATTTCTGACTGGTTCCCCCTTTTCCGCCGTGTTTTCAAATATGGTTCCATCCGGAAAAACACCCACTACACCCATTACAATAGTATCACTGACTGCTGGTTTTACGCCCTTGCCCTGTTTAATCATAATATAATGTACGCCACTTGGCAATACTCCAACGCCGGATTTTTCCTTTAAGTCGGCAAACAAATTCTGTTCCATCTGTTTGCTCCGTTCGTTCTGAATTGATAATTGATACGAAGTAATTATCGGCACGATGGTTGAGTCGGAGATCAACCGTGGCTGATTGTTTATCAGATCATCCATCCCCCTGTTAAACAAATCTTTATTATTCAGATCAAACTCGTTATTCACCATCCACTGGCCCACAAATACCCCCAGGCTATATTGGAGGGAGTCGATCTTTGAGTTGAGCTCCACCGGTTGTTGTGCATTTATAAAAACTGAAAAGAAAAGGGCTGTTAATGTTATGATTTTGTGTTTCATTTAGTCATCTAATATTTAAATACTGTTACTTTAAATAATCCTGGATCTGGATTTACAGAACCATTAGGTAAATAGCCTGCTCTGACTGTTACTGTGTTTGCAGCACTTACAAATGCAGTATATTGTAGGCCGCCAAATACTTGTGCAGCCACTGGTACACCAAGACTTACAACATCTCCTTCTGATGCACCGTTAACTGTAATTGTTAAGTCCTCAGGAGAATTTCGGTCTAAAATAGAAAAATCTAATGTTGCTGAACCAGTAAGTGTTTTTGCAAGAGTGTAACGGGTAGTACCACTCGTTACAAAATAATTTGTCCCATCATATTCCACTGCTCCATCCTCTGGAATTGTATTATTTGTTCCACTTGTAAATTTGAGGGGAGCCGTTTCTGCAATTGCCGTTCCGGCATTCAGGTGAAGTAAGGCAGTTGGACTTTCATAATCCCCAATTTTCAGGGGATTGTTAAAGGCTGCATAAGTATCTCCAATAGATAAAGTTGGAGAATCAGGAGTTGGACCACCAAGATGGAAGGAAGGAGCTCCGGTTTTAGCATAAGAGCTTCTTGATTCATAACGGATATTCCTTTGGTCATTGGCAGTCCTGAAAATAAAATCTACCAAGGTTATTGTAGCATCCGTAGTTTCAAAAATAGCACCATTTTCTCCTGTTCTGTTTCTTATCCTCAATATTGAAGGTCCATACGTATCTCCATCCTGCCTTAGCACTAATTCTTTTGTTGCCTTTAACGTTCCACTGGTGGCATCTCCAATTTTCAAATCCCCCGTTGCAGATTCCAGCCTGAAGCGTTCAATATTATTGGCTCTCATCACCACATCAACATCATCCGTAGTCCCAATAAAATTATTTGTGGCATTCGTACCTGCATTCCCGTCAACCAGCCAGCTTGCGCCTGCACTTTCCAGTGCAACAACTCCATCTGCATCAGGAAAGGTGATCGTCCGGGCTGCCGTTGGAGTCCATGACAGCGTCCCTGCCTGTCCGCCGCTCTGTAATACAAGTTGATTGGAACTTGCGGTTAAGTTAATTGAAGGTGCAGTCACTGCATTTGTGAATGTTGGTACGATCTTGGATCCCTGGATCGCTGCTGTGGCGCTGACATCTGCATCGACGATTG
>JBBDIE010000094.1:0-3981 GCA_040880545.1 Bacteroidales bacterium
AGAGTAAACTCTTGAGTGAATGGATACAGGATAAATTTAAACTTCCTTAACTCTGTGGTTAAAAAAAGTCCCTTACGGTGAACCTCCCTGATTCACAGAGGATACAGACCAGCAAGCTTGTGGAATTATGCTAGTTCGGGTGATTCACCAGGTAGCGTAATATAAAATACCGAACCCTTTCCTTTTTCGCTTTCCACGCTGATTGACCCGCCCTGTGCCTCGATCAGCTCCTTGCAGAGCACAAGGCCCAGGCCGGTACCTTTTTCACGGTCTGTTCCCAGGGTGCTGGTTTTCTGAGAGATATCGAAGAGGATGTTCAACTTTTCCTGGCTCATCCCGATCCCCTGGTCGCTCACGGAAATGGTGACCCGTTCATTCTCCCTCTTCGCGTCAATTCGTATTTCCCCTCCCTCATTGGAAAATTTAACCGCATTCATGATCAGGTTCCTAAGTACTGTATTGAGCATCTCCTTATCCCCAAAAACAAGGATATCTTTGTCAACTGCTGAAATGAGTTTTAATCCTTTTCTTTTCAATTGAGATTCCATGGTTGCCAGATTGGAACCGACAAGTTCCTGCAGCATGTACTGTTTTGGACAGAAGGGGAGGTTCTCGGTTTGTGACCTGGACCATACCAGCAGGTTTTCAAGCAGGGCGAAGGAATTTTTTGAAATAGCGGCAATATTTTTGATCATTTTATCCCTTTCATCTTCATTCAACTCCCTATGCTCATTTTCCAGGAGTTCTGAATACCCCAGGAGTCCATTGAAATAGTTCCGGAGATCATGGGCAATGATCTTGAAGAATTTGTCTTTGGTAGCGATCATGTCGTTGAGTTTCGCTTCGTTTTCGATCAGCTGTTCATTCTGGTGGTTAACTTTCCGCTGGTAGAGCAGCAGTTTTCTCCTGATCACGAATAGGTAGATGGAGAGCAATGTAAACAAAAGCAGAAATACGCTCACCGTAATCACCGTGAGCCGTTGCCTTTTCACCTGTGCATCAAGTGCATTTCGCTCGGAAGCTAACAGGATGTTTTCCTTTTCTTTCTTTTCCGTGTCGAAGAGGGTTTTAAATTCAGCGATCTGCCTGGAGCTCTCTTCATTGTAGATACTGTCTCGATAGGCAGCGTAAAGCCGGATGTATTTCAAAGCAGTTTCAGGCTGCCGGATCTTTTCATAGGTGACGGCAAGCTGCTCGTAGCTTTCCATGATCAGACGTTTGGTGCCCAGCTGTTGCGCGTATTCAAGTCCGGTATTGAGTTCAGTCAGCGAACGATTGTAATCACCAAGATCAGCATATACTTGCCCAAGATTGATTCTGTTGATAGACATATGCATGAGATCATCTGTATGTTCATGGATATCCAGACTTCTGCCATAATATTCCAGAGACCGTTTATATTCGCCAATGGTGCGGTACAGTTTTCCAAGGTCGTTATAACAGATGGCCATCCCTGTTTGGTTCCCGGCATTCTCGTTCACAGCCAGGGAGCGTTCATAATAAACAATGGCCGAATCGTACATCTCCTGCAGTTCATACACCCAGGCAATGGTATTCAGATTAATGGCAATACCGGTCTGATTGTCCTGTGTATTTGACAGCAACAGGGCCCGGTTGAAATAACCCATGGCTTCACTGTAGTTTTTCTGGTAGGTATAAATGATTCCGATACTGTTACAGGCGTAGGAAATGTTTCGTGCGTCCTGGTTCTCTTCTGCCATACTCAGCGCCGTCAGGTGATATTTCAGTGCGAGATTGTCCTCCGTTTTTCGGCGGTATGCAACACCAATGTGGTTGTAGATGGAGGCAAGCAACTGATTGTCGTTCAACGGTGGTGCCAGTTCCAGTGCATGCAAATGATATTCCAGGGACTGATCATATAATCCTGCCCTTCTGACATGGGTTCCGAGCTTATCAAGGCCGGAGACCTGCAATTTCAGGTTTTCGGTGACTGTTGCCAGGGAGATGGCCTCCCGGTAGTATTCCCCAGCCAGTTGATTGTTGTCGGTTCTGCTGTAACTGTCGGCCAGTTTGAGCATCAACTCAATCTTCACAGAATCACCGGTAGCCGATTCAATGGCACGCAACAGGCTGTCCTGTGCATAGACCGGGAGGATGCCTGCAACCAGGAGGAGGATCAGGTAGATATGTTTTTTTCTGTTACCTGGCTTTAAGTTTATCATTTTCAACGCAAAGGGTGTCATCAATATGCTTGCAAAAATAAGAGAATAATTGCATTACACATGAATGAAAGTGAAGTATCGTTAAAAAAAAAGTACTTTACTATGCTTATTTGGAGATCTATCTTATTAAATTGGTTCTCTAAATAAAACATTAAAATTTGGATACTATTTTGACCAACATTGAGATGTCAGGAAGATCCAACTGGATAAGTGTCATTTCGATTTTTAAGCCGGGTATAATGCTGCGATTAATATTTTCTTTCAAGCACCAATTAAATTGAAATGAAATGGAGATTCAAGTTGAAGAATTATTAATCGCTACGGTTGATGAGGTATGGGAAGCAATCACAGTACCTGAACAGATGAAACAATGGTACTTCGAAGAGATTCCCGATTTTAAACCGGAAGTTGGATTTAAAACCCGGTTCAGGATTGAAGCCAATGGAAGAAGTTTCACGCACATCTGGGAAGTAACCAAAGTGGTTCCCATGCAGGAAATAGCGTACAATTGGAGTTACGAGGAATATTTTGGGATGGGATCCGTATCATTCAAATTAAATTCCAATGGTGAAAAGACACGCCTGACTCTGACCAATAAGGGATTGGAAACATTTCCGCAGGAGAACCCTGAATTTTCAGAAGAAAGTTGTAGGGGAGGATGGGAGTACTTCATCAAGGGTAATCTGCCAAAGTTTCTCCAACACTGAGGTTGTTCAGCATGTCACCATGTATGCGGTCAGTGAAAACGGGTTCAAAGTGCGCAGGCTCGATGAAAGTTATCCTGCATGGAAAATGAAACATTTGGAAGAAATTAATCAAAACGAATAATATGAAAACATTACTATCGTTGATTTTGGTAAGTTTACTGTTGGCGGGCTGTAAAAGTCAACAGAATAAAAACGATCAGGAGATCATTGAAAAAGGTGCCGAAATTTCAGAAAGCCTGGTACAAGCGATCATGGTCAAACTGAAAGCTGAGATTCAGGAAAACGGGGTCACTGGAGCGATCAATTACTGTTCGGTACATGCCCTGCCCATCACCGACAGTATTTCCAGAGAGGAAAAAGTTGAGATCAGCAGGGTAGCCCATAAGTTTCGTAACCCTTCAAATGCAGCAAACAAGAAAGAATTAGAAATTATTGAAAAGTATATTCAGCAGCAGAAAGCAGGCGAACAGCTTGCTCCGGAGGTTGTGACCGTAAAGGGACAACAGATTTACTATGCGCCTATTATTCTTGGCGCCCCACTGTGTCTTTCCTGTCATGGCCCGTATAATACCATTGCCCCGGATGTTCGCAATGTGCTGAATGAAAAGTATCCGGATGATCAGGCGGTCGATTTCAACCTGAAAGAGGTCAGGGGGATGTTTAAAATTGTATTTGAGGAGGAGAGGAAGGGGGAGCGATGAGGTGCAGGAGGTTCAAGGATTTGTGTAAGAATAGCGTGGTCGTTTAGGCTTGGAATATCGAACCGAGGAGCCAGATGAGCTCATGAGGCTGGAAGTTGAATAATGTCGAAGTGGGAGGCTAGAGGTTTTCACCGCAACGGTATTTTTTTAACCACAGAGGAAGCCTGAACCGGGATGCGTCAGATGGGAACGGGGATGTGTCAGATGGGGTCGGTTTTCATCGCATGAGCCCTTTTTTTAACCACAGAGGGCGCAGACCAGCAAGCTGGCACAGAGTTAAAAGCAGAGTCCCGACATTTGTCGGGATTAGAGGGATTTTTTAACGTGCTAAAATGAGGGAGTTAGAGCAAGCTCTTGAGTAATGGATACAGGATAAATTTAAACTCCCTT